>JBEIDV010000042.1:0-12610 GCA_040383285.1 Crocinitomicaceae bacterium
ATTCTAGAACCTTTATCTGTCCATACTCCAGCAGCTAAGCCATACGGGGTGTTGTTCGCTTTTTGGATTACTTCGTCAATGGTTCTAAAGGTTTGAATGGTTAATACCGGTCCGAAAATTTCTTCTTGGGTAATAACATGAGATTGCGAAACCCCTGTAAATAAGGTGGGTTTACAAAAGAATCCTTTGCTTGGAATGGAACAATCACTTTGAAAAATTTCTGCTCCCTCCGCCTTACCGATTTTAATGTACTTGTTAATGGTGTCCAGTTGCTCTTTGGAGTTTATCGCGCCAATGTCAGTGTTTTTATCAAGTGGATCTCCCACATACAGACTTTCCATTCGAGTTTTTAGTTTCCGAATCACAAGATCCGCTATGTTTTCTTGTACAAATAATCGTGAACCCGCACAGCATACATGCCCTTGATTAAAAAAGATTCCATTAATAATACCTTCCACGGCTTGGTCAATCGGGGCGTCATCGAAGATGATATTAGCAGATTTACCTCCTAATTCAAGGGTCGTTTTCTTGTGTGTGCCCGCCACAGCTCGCTGAATTATTTTCCCTACGTTGGTTGATCCTGTAAAGGCAATTTTATCGATATCCGGGTGATTAACTATGGCTGCGCCCGTATCACCGTATCCTGTGATAATGTTAACAACCCCTGCCGGAAGCCCTGAATCTTTAATGATTTCAGCTAATTTCAGTGCGGTCAGTGAGGTGGTTTCGGCCGGTTTTAAAACTACGGTATTTCCTGCAGCCAATGCCGGTGCAATTTTCCACGCCGCCATCAGTAAAGGAAAGTTCCATGGAATAATTTGTCCTGCTACACCAAGGGCTTCTGGTTTTTTATGAGGCACGGCATATTCAAGTTTATCAGCCCATCCCGCGTAGTAAAAGAAGTGATTACAGGCAAGGGGCACATCAACATCACGAGATTCACGGATTGGTTTCCCGCTGTCCAAAGATTCAATCACAGCAAATTCACGAGCGCGTTCTTGCATCATGCGCGCAATGCGATAGATATATTTTCCGCGTTCCGCTCCCGACATTTTGGACCAAACATCCGTATATGCTTTTCTAGCGGCCTTAACTGCTTTATCAACGTCTGCGTCGTTTGCCCAAGCAATTTCTGCCAACACGTCTTCCGTTGCTGGGTTGATTGTAGGAAAATATTTTTTTGAAGAGGGGGTAACCCATTCGTTATTGATGAATAGCTGGTATTTTTTTTCTAATCGGATATGCGAAGTGCTCTCTGGAGACGCTGCATAATTCCACTCGGTTGAAGGAGTAGCGGTATTTTTTTTAGCCATAAGTTAGTCGATTGAAAAATAATCTGGGGATTGGTATAATCCACTTTCGGTTTTCATAAGTTGCATCAGTACATCGTTTGCTAAGCTGCTGGCTCCAAACCTGAACCATTCGTTGGTCAGCCATTGATTCCCTAACACCTCTTTCACCATTACTAAGTTGTGCAGCGCAAGTTTAGCCGTAGAAATCCCACCTGCAGGCTTCATTCCAATCATGATTCCTGTTTGATCATAATAGTCTTTTATGGCCATTAACATGGTATAGGTAACTTGCATCGTTGCGGCGGGTTGTATTTTCCCAGTGGATGTTTTAATGAAGTCTGCTCCCGCATGAATGGCAATGTCACTGGCCATACGGACATGATCCAGGGTGCATAACTCGCCGGTTTCTAGTATAACCTTAAGTCTTGCCTTTCCACACGCCTCTTTAATTGCGGCAATTTCATCAAACACAAAACTGTATTCTCCTTCAAGAAATTTACCCCGAGAAATAACCATATCGATTTCATCTGCGCCATGATCTACCGCGAATTTGGTGTCGGCCAATTTAATCGCTCGTGTAGACTGTCCGGAAGGGAAGGCGGTGGAGACGGATGCGATTTTTACCGTAGAATTTCCGAGTGCTTTTCTGGCTACAGCTACCATAGATGGGTATACACAGACGGCTGCTACAGTGGGAAGGCCCGGAAGACTATCGTGTAAATGTTGCGCTTTATAGCACATTTGTTGAACTTTTCCAGGCGTATCTTTTCCTTCAAGGGTGGTTAGATCGATCATATTAAGCACCATATGAAGCCCTTGTCGTTTTGCTTCGTTTTTTATGCTTCTGGTTTGAAATCGTGCAACACGCTCTTCTACGCCAACTTTGTCAACGCGTGTATTTGAGAGCATTAGAGATGGATTGTAGGTTTTTTTCACCGCGCAATTTTGAGATTCAATCAAAGTTACGCAAACAAATTGAAAAAGTTCTGTTTACTATGCGTCGTCGTCGTCTCCGCCATCATCATCTGGCTTGTCGTAATCATCGTCGCTGTCGTCGTCGCTATCCACGTCGTCGTCGTCATTGATGTCTGGAACTTTATCAAAGTCATCTTCGAAATCATCCTCGTCGTCTTCAACTACCGGTTTAGCTTTTGGTGCTACTTTGTTAATCTTAACCAGGTAAATCACCTCGTCAGTTTCCCAAATGAGGGCATCGAGAATCTCACCGGTTGGGGTTTTAAGTGATGACAAATGATTAATGTACCCGTCAGGGAAATCTTTTAAGATTTGCTTTTTTTGATCAAGCGTCAGTTTATCGTAACTAATGATGGACCTTCTTTTGGACATAGTATTTGCGTTATTCAACGGGCAAAATTAATTTTTTTGATATACCGCGAAACATTTTTTTGCACTTTGTAAAAAAAAAATTTTCAAAGGCATCGAAATATTCCCATTTATTGCATTTCCATTACATTTGTCCAATGGCCAAAACTAAATCCGCTTTTTTTTGTCAATCCTGTGGTTACGAGGCTCCTAAATGGTTGGGTAAATGCCCTTCGTGTAATGAATGGAACACGTTTGTGGAAGAACGGGTGATTGTTTCAAAAAATAATCCCCAACCCTTCGCTCGACAAAAAAGTGAACACAATCCAATACGTTTACAAGACATTGAGCAAACGGATACTACACGTACTGCGTTAAAAGATCTTGAATTGAATCGCGTATTAGGTGGGGGATTGGTTAAAGGCGAGATCATTTTAATTGGTGGAGATCCTGGAATTGGAAAATCTACGTTGTTACTTCAAATGGCGGTCAAGGAACAGTTAACGGTACTGTACGTTTCCGGTGAAGAAAGTGAACAGCAAATAAAAATGCGTGCGGAGCGCATCGGAATTGAAAATGCAAATTGCCACTTGCTGATTGAAACCGATGTAAGTCAAATTATTTCGCATGCTGAAAAATCACTTCCGGAAATATTAATCATTGATTCGATTCAAACCTTATTTACTCCACATATTGAAAGTGCACCAGGTAGTGTGAGTCAAGTTCGAGAATGTACCGCCTTGCTGTTGCGTTTTGCGAAAGAAATGGATGTTCCTGTTTTTCTAATTGGTCACATCACTAAAGAGGGAACGATTGCCGGACCAAAAGTTTTGGAGCATATGGTAGATGCCGTGTTGCAATTTGAAGGAGATAGAAATCATTTTTATCGCCTACTTCGCACGGTTAAAAACCGCTTTGGGTCAACCAATGAATTAGGGATATATGAAATGCAGGGTAGTGGATTACGGATGGTTGAAAACCCTTCCGAAATTTTAATCACCAATACGGATGGCAGTTTAAGCGGCTCGTGTATTTCGACGACCATTGAAGGCCTTCGTCCCTTGCAGGTTGAAGTTCAAGCGCTTGTAAGTACGGCTGCCTATGGTACTCCACAGCGTTCTTCCAATGGGTATGATGCCAAGCGATTAAACATGTTACTCGCCGTTTTGGAGAAGCGCTGTTCGTTTCGCTTGGCTTCAAAAGACGTATTCTTGAATATTGCAGGGGGAATAAAGGTGGATGATCCTGCGGTTGATTTGGCAGTAATTATCGCGGTGTTATCATCTAATGCAGATATTCCGGTTTCACGCTCTTACACCTTTGCAGCTGAGGTTGGCTTGTCTGGCGAAATTCGTCCTGTAAATCGAATTGAAACTCGAATTTCAGAGGCTCAAAAATTAGGGTATACCCACATCTATATTTCATCATATAATAAGGGCGTTAAGCCAAAAGACTATGAAATTGAGGTGATACAGGCCAAGAAAATAGAAGAAATTGTAAAGTCAGTATTTGGATAATGGAAAAGGTGTCTTTTATTTCCGCGCAACATGTGAAGATCGAGTTCGAAATGGCGTCGGTGTTACAGCGGGGATTAGCATATATTATTGATACAGCAATTGGGTATATTTACTTGATTATTGTTATGCTATCTTTAATTGATAGTGCCGTCAAGGCGTATTCTGAATTGGATTTATTGGTGGGCTTGTTTATTCTGCTCATCAATTTACCTATTGTTTTATACAAGCCGTTAATGGAGTATTTTTTTAATGGGCAAACCTTGGGTAAAATGGCGATGGGAATCCGTATGGTTCGGGTTAATGGCGATCGTATGACCGTGCGCGATATCTTTGTACGTTGGGTTATGCGGGGAGAATTCTTCTGGATTTCTTTGGTTTCAAATCCAGGATTTATTAGCCTAATACCATTCATTTCTGCAATAGATTTAATTGTTGCGTCTATGACGCCATTACGACAGCGCATAGGCGACCTGATGGTTTCTGTAATTGCAATTCGTACTCGGCCGAATCGGACATATACCCTGAAAGAAGTGCTTAGCAAACAGAGCAACGTGGAATATGTTCCTACCTATGAAAAATGTATTTCCTTTACGGATGAAGATATGTTGTACCTTAAAAAGGTCCTTGAGCAATATAAGAAATACAAGGAACCTGAAGTGAAGGAATTGCTGGATCAGGTGACGATAAAAACCGCACAACGCCTCGAACTAGAGGAGCCCATACCTAAACAAATTAAGTTCTTAGAAACCGTCCTCAAAGATTATGTTCAATTAACCCGATGAATCCCTCACAACTTTGTATTGTCCCAACACCGATTGGGAATTTGGAAGACATTACGCTCAGAGCAATTCGCGTATTAAAAGAGTGCGACCTCATCATAGCGGAAGATACGCGCGTCACCAGAAACCTTTTAAATCATCTGGGAATACAAAAAAAAGTAATTTCATTTCATACGAATAATGAGCATGCGCAGTTAAATGAGATGCTCCGGATTATTCAACAGTCTACACTTGTAGCCTTGGTTTCAGATGCCGGTACGCCTGGAATTTCTGATCCGGGATTTCTTTTAATCCGAGCCTGCGTGGAGCAAGGGATCTCATTAGAATGCCTTCCAGGTCCAACAGCCTTTGTTCCCGCCTTGGTTTCCTCAGGAATTCCTTGTGATCGATTTTATTTCGAAGGGTTTTTACCCCATAAAAAAGGCCGTCAAACTCGGCTTGAATATATTGCCTCAATGGATTGTACGGTGGTTTTATATGAATCTCCTTACCGCTTAATTAAAACCCTTGAGCAGTTAGCTACGCATGTTGGAGGGAATCGTAAGATTTGTGTTTCTAAAGAAA
This sequence comes from Crocinitomicaceae bacterium, assembly GCA_040383285.1. Taxonomy (GTDB): domain Bacteria; phylum Bacteroidota; class Bacteroidia; order Flavobacteriales_D; family Crocinitomicaceae; genus UBA952. The sequence goes on from JBEIDV010000042.1 coordinate 5,476, forward strand.
TTTCAAAGATGTTTGAAACACACTTTCGAGGCACGGTGGGTCAAGCCTTGGTGCATTTTAACACGGTAGCCATCAAAGGAGAGTTTGTGTTGATTATCTCTAAGGAGTATCAAGCAGAAAATCCCGTAGATAATGCGTAATTTTACCTATGTTTTTTAACGATATTGTTGGGCAAAAAGAACGGATTACCGATTTATTGGGTGAGGCCAAGTCGGGAAAAGTTGCGCATGGTCAATTGTTTGTAGGTAATGAGGGGTATGGAACCTTTCCCTTGGCCCTTGCATTTAGCCGGTACTTGCTCTGTGAACATCCTTCCGATCTGGATGCATGCGGAACTTGCAGTTCTTGTTTACAGGTGAATGAACTACAGCATCCCGATCTGCATTTTGTATTTCCGGTGGTACAATCAATTACCAAAACCTCAGACAACTTATATTCAAAATGGAGAGAATTTGTTCTGAATTCTCCGTATTTCTCCTTGTTTGATTGGATTAAATTTATGGATGACAAAGAACGTCAGCCAATCATTGGTACGGAGGAAAGTAAAGAGATTGTTCGAAAAATAAGCCTTAAGTCGTTTCAAGGGGGGTATAAAGTAATGATCATATTTGCTGCGGATGAAATGAATTTACAAGCGTCAAATAAAATCCTCAAAATTCTAGAAGAGCCGCCAGTTAAAACTGTATTTATTCTGCTTTCAAGTAATCCTCAGGCGATCTTACCAACCATCCGTTCGAGAACTCAAACCATGCAGGTAACACGTCTGCTTCCCTTCGAAATTTCAAAGTTTCTGCAAAAGGAGCGAAAGATGGAGGCAGGTGTCGCTGATGGCTTAGCCTCTTTTGCAGATGGAGATTTATGTGCTGCATTAGAATTATTGAATGAGGGTGAAACCACGGCCTTGTACCGTGAGTTGTTCATAAAAATGATGCGCAGTAGTTACAAAAAGGATGTCATTCAACTGATGGATTGGGCTGATGAGGTTTCTGCGCTTACCAAAGAACGACAAAAAGTTTTTATTCTCTATGCCTTGCATATGCTTCGTCAAAGTTTAATGCTGAATTATTTGGGTTCAGACCATGTTCGGTTAACTACGGAGGAATTTAATTTCATAGAAAAATTTTCCCCCTACATAACGGGTAATAACATTCGCTTGTTTATCGATGACCTAGATGCGGCTTACTACCATATTGAACGTAACGCCAATACCAAAATCCTTTTTACTCAAATGAGTTTTCAGTCGATGAGGTTCATTCATCGCGCTTAATTGTTTATTTTTACCAAAAAAAAGAAATGGGCTGCGCATCATGTGGATCAGGAGGAACCCCTAACGGGTGTAAGAATAACGGGCTGTGTAGCAGTGGTGGTTGTGATAAATTAGAAGTTTACGATTGGCTTAGTAATGTTGCCCTTCCTGAAAATCAAAAACCTTATGAAATTGTTGAAGTTCGATTCAAGAACGCACGCAAAGGATTTTATAGAAATATAAATTCCATAGGCCTTCAAGCCGGAGATGTGGTGGTAGTTGAAGCATCTTCAGGATATGACATTGGAGTAATCTCTGTGGTTGGTGAATTGGCACGTATTCAAGTAAAACGCAAAGCACCAAACTTTAAGCACGTGGAAGCACGAAAAATTATGCATGTGGCAACTCAAGCCGAAATTGACCTTTGGATTAAAGGCCGTTCATTGGAGAAAGACATCATGTATAAATCTCGAACATTTGCCATGAATCTCAATTTGGAAATGAAGATTTCCGATGTGGAATACCAAGCTGATTTATCTAAGGCTACTTTTTATTATACCGCAGAGGGTCGGGTTGATTTCCGACAACTTATCAAAGATATGGCTGATGCCTTCAAGGTTAGAATTGAAATGCGTCAAATTGGGTCGCGGCAAGAATCTGCTCGCTTGGGTGGAATTGGGTCTTGTGGTAGAGAATTGTGTTGCTCGACTTGGTTGTCTGATTTTAGATCGGTTTCTACGGCCGCTGCACGGTACCAACAATTGTCTTTGAACCCGCAGAAATTAGCGGGACAGTGTGGTAAATTGAAGTGTTGCTTGAATTATGAGTTAGACATGTATACCGAAGCGCTGAAAGCGTTACCTAGAGCTGATATCAAATTAAAAACCGAGAAGGGTGATGCGTATCACGTCAAAACAGATGTATTTAAGCATCTCATGTGGTATGCCTACCCAGGAGAAGGAGCCTTGGTGGTACTTACACCAGAACAAGCGCGTAAAATCCAGCAAATGAATAAGAATGGAAATATCCCTAGAGACTTGAAGGAATTTGCATTTGAAGTGGAAAAAGAAGTAGAAATTGGTTTTGAGAATGTGGTTGGCCAGGATAGCCTAAACCGCTTCGAGAATAAGCAGAAAAACCGTAAGAAAAAGAAGAAAAAACCAAGAAACCCAAATCAACCGGTTCCGAATGCATAAGAGTTTAATTCACTTAGTTTTTTTCTGCGTTAGCACGACTTTGTTGCTTTTTTCCTGCGGCTCTGATGCCGTGTTTAATCAGTCCGTATCAATTGATAATCACGTTTGGAAAGAGAAGTTTCATCCAACCTTTAAGGTACAGATTTCAGACACTACGAATCCGCATGATTTTGTCTTAACAATACGCACTACCGTAGATTATCCTTATGCCAACCTTTGGATGTTTCTAACCATTAATGGTCCGATGGGAAAATCACAACGCTTTCCACTAGAACTTGTGACGGCAGATGCAAAGGGAAAATGGATGGGTGAAAAAAGCGGTTCATTGGTTTCGTTTTCTAAGTTGTTCATGCATGATAAATTCCCTAAAAAAGGCACCTATACCTTGAGCTTTGAACAAGCTACTACGCAGGAATCTTTACCTGAAGTCGTAGACCTTACCTTAGATGTTTATACGGCCAAAACCAAACAATAATGCAATACCCGTGTTTAACGTTAGCGCAATTGGCAGCACTTGAACAGGATTTTGTGGCATTTCTAATTGTAAATGGTATTGAAGGTGAAACGTGGAAATCCTTAAATGAAACCAATCCGACTAAAGCCCAGGACCTAGCTAATCTATTTAGTCAAGTGGTTTGGGAAAAGGTGCTAAAGGAGACACGGTATGTAAAACGAATAAGTGAATCCGACCGTGTTTTTGGTTATTTAGGCGAAGGGGAAGGGGTCTTGTTCATTGGGCAACAAAATCCAGCTGGATGGGATTTTCACAAAGCAAGGAAACGATGGAGCACCACACGGGAAATGGAAGTATACACCCTGCTTCAACAAGGATTTGAACGGGCTACGGAAAAGGAATTTACGGAAATAAGTCAATTAATTAAAACAACATAAAAAGATGAAAAGAGTACTTTTTTTAGCAATTACATGCATGCAATTATCTGGCGCTATGGCACAAATTAATGCGCCAAAAGCGAGCCCAGCATGCAAAATTGAACAACGTGTCGGATTAACCGATATTAGCATCAGCTATTCTCGTCCTGCGGTGAATGGACGAACAATTTTTGGAGATTTAATTCCTTTTGATGCCTATTGGAGACTTGGAGCCAATGAAAACACGAAGTTCACTACCTCAGATGCTTTGTATTTTGGAAAGGATACCTTGCCTGCGGGTACCTATGCGCTGTTCGCAATGCCGGGTAAATCAGAATGGAAATTGGCCTTTTACACGGAGTTTGGTAATTGGGGCATGCCGCCAGTTTGGGAGCAGAAAAAGGTAGCGCTCGAACTTAAATCATCCGTTTCTTCACGCGTTGACCTTACTGAAAATTTAACCATCGGCTTAGATCAATTGGAAAACAGTGGGGCGGAGTTATTCATCACGTGGGACCATGTGTCGGTTAAATTCCCGTTTACCATGAATACGAAAGACAAAGTATTGGCATCGATTCAGAAAACAATGAACGGCCCAAGTGCTAATGATTATCATACGGCTGCAAAATTCTATTTAGATGAAAAAATCAACTACAAACAAGCCTTAGAATGGGTTGATAAAGCGGTTGTGCTTAGGCCAGAAGCCTATTGGATGCTTCGAACAAAATCACTAATTCAAGCGGAATTAGGGCTTTATACGGACGCAATAAAAACAGCTGAGCAGTGCATGAAATTGGCAGAAGCAGATGGAGATTCTTCCTATGTTAATCAATGTAAGAATTCCATTCAAGCATGGAAAAAGATTAAATAATTGATGCCAAGACTCAAAGAATTTCTGTTATTACATGTAATTGTTTTTCTCTGGGGATTCACAGGCATTATTGGTAAGTTGTTACATCAGGAACCATTCATCATTGTCTGGTACAGAATTCTGATTGCATCCATTGGTCTATTGCTGTATTTGTGGTTTTCAAAGTCAAGTTTCAGGCTAAACCGTAGCCAAATTTTACCGGTAATTTTAGTGGGCTTTGCTGTGGCAATGCATTGGATTACCTTTTATTTTGCCATTCATATTTCAACAGCATCTTTAGGCATTTTATGTCTAGCGACTACAACGGTACATGTCGTTTGGTTAGAGCCGATTCTGATGAAGACCCCGTTTCATTGGAGGAAGTTACTGTTTAGTTTATTGGTGGTGGCCGGTGTAGCTTTTATTGCACGAGATTTTAAAGGCAATGTATTGTTGGCAACCATAATCGGATTGCTGAGTGCCTTGCTGGCGGCAGTCTTTTCAGTCTCTAACGCCAAACTTTCTCAAACCATACCATCTTCTATCCTTTCCTTTTATGAGTTAACTACTGGGTGGGTCGGTATTACGGCATATCTATTAATTACAAAGGCGCCATTGGAACTGTTTACCTTATCATGGTCAGATGCAGGCTGGTTGTTGTTTCTTGGGTTAGTTTGTACCTCTTTCGCATTTATAATGGCTATTAATTTAGTTAAGAAGTTAGGGGCTTATTCCGTCTCACTTACCATTAATTTAGAGCCGATTTATACCATCATATTGGCCGTTTTTATGCTCAATGAACATAAAGTACTTTCATCGGAATTTTATGTAAGCGCCTTGTTGATTATTGGGGTGCTGTTGTTAAATGCGTGGTTAAGCCGAACACCAAAAGAAATTAATACGTAATTTAGTCTCGTGTTAACCCGAGTATTTACAGGAATATTAGCCGCAGTTATTTTTTTAGTAACTGTAGGTATTCCGGTTTTTCACCACGACTGCAGGGAGACGAATTCCCATTATACCCAATGGTTTACATTCAGTAGCGAACATTGTCAGGATGAATCACTTCCCCAATGCTGTAAAATTGAGAAAACAGACTGTTGTTCAATCACCAGTTCTGTCATCGCGCTAAAAACAGACCAAGAACATGGTGCTTTTCTTCCAAAGTTATCACTTGTTGATACGCATCCTTTTAGGGTCGCGAGTTCTTTTATAACACCATTTTTTTCTATTTCAACCAAGGAGGTTCAAGATCGGTTTTTTCCGCCCCCCAATGTTCGATATGGAATTTTCTTACTAAAATTTATACAGGTTTTCAGGCTATAGACTTCAACAGCTTGTTTGTTGAACGTTTAAATGAAAATCATGAAATCACGCATTATATTTTTTATCCTTTTAGGGGTAGGATGTTTTAATCCCCTAGTTGCACAATTACACGGGTTTGTTCGTGGCGTTAGCCTTTCAGATACCGTTCCGTTGAATGGTGCAAAGATTAAATTGTTACACGCTAAAAAAGCAACATTTACCAACTCAGACGGTACCTTTGAGATTTATCTTGGTAAGCAATTTCCCGATACCTTGGTGATACTCAGTGCGGGATACCGACCAGACACCATCTTGCTTTCGGAAAAAGACCGATTCGGAGCAATCTCAATTGTTTTGTTTAGTGATCAATTGCAACCAGAAGTTTTAGTTGAACGAAAGGCAGGAAATGGTACCATGAAAATTAGCATTGCTCAAGTAGAGCGCATTAGTCATGGAGAATTAAAACGCGCAGCATGTTGTAATTTATCGGAATCGTTTGAAACCAATGCATCGGTTGATGTTAATCTTACGGATGCAGTGTCCGGCGCACGGAAAATACAGTTACTTGGACTTGATGGGGTGTACACCCAATTCCAATTGGAGAATGTTCCTTTTCTACGGGGCTTAGAAACTGCCTTCGGAATGCAGGCCTTTTCTGGAATATGGCTCGATGGGATTCAGATTTCAAAGGGTACGGGTTCGGTTGTTAATGGACATGAATCCATGGCAGGCTTAATAAATTTGAGTGTAAAAAATCCCTTTGATGCGGAGCGTTTACTCGTTAATGTTTATGGAAATCGCTTTGGTAGACTTGAATCAAATGTTATTCTTAGTCATCGTATTAATGAGCGATGGGCTTCTTCCCTGCTGTTAAATGGCGCCTTGAATCAGAGTAGTGTTGATGAAAATAGCGATGGGTTTTTGGATTTGCCCCGCTTTAAGAATGTTTCCGCATTAAATAAATGGCAGTTTAATGGAGAACGAATGGAGGCTCAGTTTTCGGTATACGGGTATTACGATGACCGATTTGCTGGACAATCCCCTTTTTCGCCCGCTTTACTCCCTTTTCACATGGCCTTATCGAATCAGCACCTGGAAGCAACTGCGAAAACTGGTTTTTTCGGAAAACACCCCGGGGAATCACTTGGGATTATTAACCATGTTAAACTGCATCGAACTGGGGGATATTTTGGGGGCAATTCAATTGGGGGACAGCGTATTTCAAGCGGTGAAGAAAAACGGTATTATGTTTCGATAAATTATGATCGATCAAGTATAGACGGTAAACACACCCTAAAAAGTGGTGTATCAGCTACGTTATTGGATATTACACAACAGGCTGGGATCAGTATACTCCAACGAAAAGAGCTTACTTCTGGACCCTTTGCTGAATACGCGCTCTTGCTTAATAGGCTCTCCATTCAATCTGGTGTAAGGTTAGATTATCATTCCTTGTTCGGTTGGTTCTTTGTGCCGAGAATTCATGCCAAATACGCATTGACGCCTAAAACCGATCTGCGCCTTACCGGTGGAAAAGGGTGGAGGGTCCCTAACTTTCTTATGGAAAACAATGTGCTTATGGCAAGTAATAAGTCATGGGTGCTTCCCAGCGAAGGCGTGTTGCCAGAAATATCTTGGAATATTGGAGCATCCGTGGCTTCAGAGTTG
>JBEIDV010000043.1:0-12455 GCA_040383285.1 Crocinitomicaceae bacterium
AGGAATTGTTGCGTATGTTTCTCCCATCGAATATCAACAGATTGAAGAATTGGCAGAACAATGGCTAGAAGCTGGGGTAAAACCTTTTATCCTCGCATTGGACCGCATCACAGATGTTCGAAATTTCGGTGCGATTGCGCGGACGGCTGAATGTATGGGCATTCATGCCATTTTAATTCCAACAAAGGGTTCGGCCTTAGTAACGGCGGATGCGGTTAAAGCATCTTCTGGGGCTTTAAATCGAATTGCCGTTTGTAAAACCGACCAATTCAAAAACACCTTATTTCATCTCCAGCAATTAGGAATTCGAATTGCCGCAGTAACGGAAAAAACTAAAGTTGCCATTGAAGGGGCAAATCTTCGCGGTTCGATTGTATTGGTAATGGGTTCTGAAGAAGATGGCATCACACAAGACATCTTAAATATGGCTGATCTTCGGGTTACAATTCCAATGGAGGGCACTACAAGTTCGTTAAACGTTGGAGTTGCAGCGGGTATCGCTATGTTTGAAAAAACTAGACAAGAAAAAAACCGATAATCAGCGCATTAATTTTGCTGCAAGTTGTGGGATTTCACTTAGGCAATTGATTTTATAATCAAACTTCGATTTTTCATTTTTCTTTTCCTGATACCAAATGGCTTGCATTCCAGCTTTTAACGCACCAGCAACATCTGCCCGATAATCATCACCGATCATTAAACTCTGGGGAGCGGAAGCGTTGGCTAAGGATAATGCATGTCTGAAAATTTGCGGATGCGGCTTATTCACACCAACCTCTTCACTGCATAAGATAACATCAAACTGATGGTGAATTCCGGCGTGCTTTAATTTGACATGTTGCACCTCTAAAAATCCATTGGTAATAATATGAAGCGTAAACCCCATATCCTTAAGATCAGTTAAAACCTCTGAAGCGTATGGTACCAATGCGGTTTGTTTAGGAGATAAATCCACATACCCGTCACCAAATCGCTTGATCAGCAACTCATCTTCTAATTGAAATTTTTTTAGGGTTGATCGAAAACGCTCGTAACGCAAGGACTCTTTGGTGATTTTACCATGGGAATAGGCATGCCAAAGTGCTTTATTTTTGTTGTGATATACTTTATGAAACAGCTCAAACGAGGGGATGTGGGAGGCTAAGTTGCATTCATCAAAAAGCAAACGAAGTGCTTGTTCAGAGTTTTTATCAAAATCCCATAGCGTACGATCTAAATCGAAAAAAATATGCTTACCCGAAAAGGCCATACCACAATAAATTCAATAAGATCGAATTAATACTTATCCATAAAATAATTAAGGGAAACGTATACCTATTCTCACTGTAAAACTTGGCACAAATAACAGAACCAACAGGCACCGACAAAAACAGAGGAGCCAAATACGTTAATCCTAATATCCCAAAGGTCTTTTTAATTTTTACAACCCATTTATTCGTTCGAGTGAATTTCTTTTTAGGCTTATACGTCCCTTTATCCTGCTTTATCTTCTTGCGTTTATTTTGAAACTCGATAACCTTCTCACTAGCAAAATAAAATATTACGGCGCTAAAATAACCACCTAATGCAGATGCGACCGTCACCTCCCAAATGGGTGCACCAAGCTTCGCACCTGGAATCCCCGAAAATAAAAACTTAAAGGTTGCGAGTACGAACGTACTCCAGAGGATGTGCCAATCCATATTATACTTTTTCGCCGAAGGCTAAATCACCAGCATCTCCGAGTCCAGGGACAATATAGGATTGAGCAGTTAATTCTTTATCAATAACAGCCACAAATATTTCAGTGTTTCCAGGAAAATGCGTTCTAACACGCTCGATGGCTTCTTTTGTTGCAATGGCAGCAGCAATATATATTTTTTTAGGTATCCCCTGTTCTTTGAGGGCGTCAAACACCGTATTCATTGAATTACCAGAAGCCAACATCGGATCTGATATAATCCATATTCGATTATCAAGAACAGGTGCCGCAAGGTACTCCACATAGATTTCAAATTCTTCCGGAGTTGTATGTTTTCTATACGCCGAAACATAAGCGCTTTCCGCACGATCAAAGTAACGAAGAAACCCACTATGCATGGCTAAGCCGGCACGAAGAATGGTGATTAACACGGGTTGTTCTTCTAACACCTTGCTAGGCGCTATACCCAAGGGCGTTTCCACATCAACCGCTTTATACTTCAGTTTTCTCGATATTTCATACGCCATAATTTCAGCAATACGCTCCAAATTAGCTCTAAAACGCATGGGATCTTTTTGAATCTCAATATCTCGTAATTCCGCTAAATAATTGCCAATGATTGAATCTGAATCTGATAAATTATGGACCATGTTTGATTTTTTACGAAGGTATCAAATTAATAGGCAATGCATCTGTTAAAATTTGCTATCCGAGTTCTTTTTTTAATGTCGCCTCGTCCAGTTGTTTATCCCAACGTGCAACGACAATGGTCGCAACCGCATTCCCAATAAAATTGGTCAACGCACGGCATTCTGACATGAATTTATCAACTCCCAAAATCAAAGCTATCCCTTGAACTGGAAAACCTTTCACAACGGCTAGTGTGGCCGCCAAGGTAATAAACCCCGCACCCGTAACGCCGGCTGAACCTTTAGAACTAAGCATGGCAATAAGCAAAATAAGAATTTGTTGATTCAGAGACAGTGGAAAATTACATGCTTGTGCAATAAATAAAGCAGCTAAGGTCATGTAAATATTAGTTCCATCTAGATTAAAGGAATACCCTGTAGGAACTACCAAGCCAACGACTTGTTTTGTACAACCCAACTTCTCTAGTTTCTTCATTAGATTTGGTAAGGCAGACTCAGAGGAACTGGTTGCTAAAACCAAGAAAAGTTCATCCTTTATGTACCTCAACAATTTAAAAATTGAGAATTTGTTATACCACGCCACCAAGCCAAGGATTACTACAATAAAAAATATGGCTGTTATATAAAATGTGGCTACTAAACCGATTAGGTTCCACAATACCCCTAAGCCATATTTACCAACCGTAAAAGCCATGGCACCAAATGCGCCAATAGGGGCTAATTTCATTAAAATCTCAACAATTTTAAAAATTGGATGAGCCAAGCCATGCAAGAAGTCAATCACCGGTTTACTCTTCTCTTGTGTCATGGAAAGTCCAACACCAAACATGATCGAAACAAATAACACTTGAAGAATACTATCCCCAGTTAGTGAACTGAGCAAGGAAGTCGGGATGATTCCGAGGATGAATGACGTTAAGGAATGTTCTTTTGACGCATCCACATAATCTTTGATTGACTTTGGATCCAGTGAACTCGGATCAATATTCATCCCCTGTCCGGGTTGAACCAAATTAGCAATGACCATACCTATGACGAGCGCCAAGGTAGAAAACGTAAGGAAATAGAGCATGGCTTTTCCCGTGACGCGACCAACTGTACTTAAATTGTTCATAGAGGCAAGTCCCGTAGAAACAGTAACAAAAATTACAGGAGCAATAATCATCTTAACCAAGGCGATGAACCCATCACCTAAAATCTTAAGGCCTTTAGACTCATCTGGCCAAAAATGACCAAGTACAATTCCAACTATGATTGCAAAAATAACTTGTACATACAACAAGCGGTACCAAGGTTTTTTATCTGCGCTCGAATGAGATTCTTGAATTTCCATAAGTTAATGTTGAATTATACAAAGAAACAAATCTTTCTGAGATCAGGTTAATAATTTCCAGGATTAGATTTTCTGAACCGAAAAAATAAAAATATCCTTACCTTGGACTCATGGAAAACCCTGCGTTTAATCGGAAATCACTGCTATTAATTATTGTTGCCTCTTTGGGATATTTTGTAGACATCTATGATTTAGTGCTTTTTGGTGTGGTTAAAGCGGAAAGCTTACTTAGTATTATGCCCCATGCCAGTGAGCAAGCACGAGCTGCAATCGGGAAAACACTTTTTAACTATCAGATGATCGGCATGTTCATTGGCGGCTTATTATGGGGGGTATTAGGTGATAAAAAAGGCCGGGTTAAGGTGCTTTTTGGCTCAATCTTATTGTATTCAATCGCAAATATTGCCAATGCCTTTGTAACAGATATTCCCAGCTACAGCATTATCCGCATCATTGCGGGAATTGGTCTCGCCGGCGAACTGGGCGCAGGCATCACCTTGGTATCTGAACTTATGCCAAAAGAAAAGCGTGGATATGGAACTATGATTATTGTTTGTTTTGGAGCCTTAGGCGCTGTTTTCGCTACCTTAATCGGAGCAAAAGGCGAAGCATTGGGGGCACTTTTAAACACACAAATTGGAATTAAATTTCTGAATTGGCAAATCGCATACCTTGTTGGCGGAATGCTAGGGTTATTGTTATTAATTATTAGGATGGGGAGTTTGGAGTCAAGTATGTTCCAACAAATGAATCAAGAAGGAACAACGCGTGGAAATCTGAAACTGATTTTTGGAAATCGAAAAAATCTGATTAAATACATTCAGTGTATTTCAGTAGGCATTCCCATTTGGTTTGTAATTGGGTTATTGATTATGAACTCAAAAGATGATTTTGGCCCCTTACTTGGAATTAAAACAATCAACAATGGACTGGCGGTTATGTACGCATACATTGGATTATCCATTGGAGACTTAGTTGCCGGACTTCTCAGCCAATGGTTAAAAAGTCGCAGAAAAGTGGTGATGATTTTCTTACTAATGACCCTTATAGTTACGAGTAGCTTTTTGTTCGGTTCAAAAACCATCAGTGAAGAAACGTATTACTTATATTGCTTTTTACTTGGCGCATCCACTGGGTATTGGGCGATTTTTGTTACCATTGCTGCAGAGCAATTTGGCACCAATATTCGTTCGACAGCAGCAAACACAGTACCTAATTTTGTACGAGGAAGTGTCTTTTTAATTGTTTCCCTCTTTGTGGTATTCACGAACTTCTTAAGTATTGGATTATCCGCATTATTCGTAGGGTTATTGAGCGTCGCTAGTGCGTTTTGGGGAATCTATCATTTAAAAGAAACCTTTTCTAAGGATTTAAATTACCACGAAGAGTTTATTTAAAAAACCAAGTTTGTTAAGCATACCTGTGTTGCGCTTTACGTTTTGCTTTCCGCATTCTGCGAATATCTCTTTTCATCAATTTCCGCATAGGTTTTGACTGATTTTTTAAGTGGGTTTTGTAGGCCTTTTCGTTCATTTTCTTTTTCCGTTTCTGGGATTTTTGATATTTCTTCCAATCCGATGCCCTTTTAGCCTCAAAGGAACTGTTGGCGCCACTCTTACATGCTAAGAGAAGCACTAGAAGCACACACATAAAATAGTAAAAAGTGCTGCGGTTTAATTGCATTATTAGTACCTTTGACCTATGTTCAAACGATGGATTTTTATTTTAGTTACCTCACTTTCAGTGCTTTCCTGTGGGAAAAATAATCAGAATCCAGTGCCCAACGTACCGGTAGATGTTACCATTGACCTTAGTTTTCCGAGTTATAGCGCGCTTCAGGGAGTAAGTGGGTACACCTATGTGAATGGGGGATCGCGAGGAATTATCGTTTACCGAAAATCCTTGAATGAATTTGTGGCTTTCGATCGGCATTCGCCCGCAGACATTGAAGGCTCCTGTGTTGAACCACTCTATCCTGATGCAAATAACTTTCTAGAATTAATTGACTCTTGTAATAACGCCCGTTTTTCACTGTACGATGGTTCACCCATCAGTAATTCAGAATATGGCCTTAGACAATACGCCACACAATATAACGGATCAAACATACTTCGCATTTTTAACTGATATGAACGAAATTAAGGTAACCATAATTGACCGAGAGGGCCAGGCCCATGAATTGGTAGGGCCAACCGACATGAACATGAACATCATGGAATTGTGCAAAGCCTATGAATTGCCCGTATTGGGTGAATGTGGCGGAATGGCCATGTGTGCCACCTGTCAAGTATATTTGGAATCTGAAACCGACTTACCTGAACAAAGCGATGCGGAATTAGACATGTTGGATCAAGCATTCTATGTAAAGTCAAATAGCCGCTTGGGTTGTCAAATTCACTTAGATGATTCGATCGATGGGATCGTGTTGCGCTTAGCGCCAGAATCCGCGAATTAAAACCTTAGCGCTTCGGGAATAATACATACCGGTATCGGTTTCATTTTGTGTTGATTGGCGGCATTAAACCGTCGAAATATAGCCAAGACCTCACGTTGACGTTCACCTAAATTCGCTTCGTTTCCGTTAAATTCCATGGCCCATTCAAGTTCAGGATAAGACGCTCCCAATTGATCCTCATCCGATCGATCAGATCCCCATAATCCATCCGTTGGTTTAGCATTGGTTATTTCTTCCGATACCCCCATATGCTTTGCCAAGGACCAAACTTCGGATTTAGTTAAATCCGCAATTGGACTTACATCTACTCCCCCATCTCCATATTTCGTATAAAAACCAACTCCGAAATCTTCTATTTTGTTTCCGGTTCCAGCAACCAAACACGCATTTGTTTGCCCAATGGCGTACAGGGTGGTCATTCGTAATCTGGCGCGAGTATTGGCCATACTCAATTCGTGATTGGAAACCTCAGCTGGAAGTGTCGAGCGGAATGTTTCAAAACTATCCGTCAAATCAACTTCTATGGAAGAAACATTGCTGAAATTTGTGGTTAGCCAAGCGATGTGTTGATGGGCACGTTTCAATTGATCGGGCTGCTGATGAATCGGCATGCTTACCAATATCGTTTTTAAACCAGTTTTCGCACATAAAGTTGACGTCAAGGCGGAATCAACACCTCCGGATATACCAATCACATACCCTTCTTGCCTCGCCACTCCACAATACGTAGCTAACCAAGAACGTATAAAATCACTAAGTTGATCCACCCTTAAAATAACAAGGAAAGCTTTACTATCAACTGATTTTGTCGTGCTTTCTGGTAGAAATAAGTGCCTGAGGCATCAGAAAAAGTAAAATTATCTTCGATGGCACGGAAATGTAAGGGCGTTAAGCCATAGAAAAATCCGATCTCGGGAACCAAGGAGGTAGAACCTGCAAAATTCCATTCTGCCCCAGCAGACAACCCAACAGATCCTTTGTAAAACAATTGATCACCGAACGATTTTAGGTTCGCATTCTCTTTAGCTGTATAGGCGGTTGCACCATTTCCATCAACTCCCACATCAAACCCACGGTCGTTGATTCGCTGCGAAATCATAAATGAATTTCTAACTCCAAACTTGCCAAAAATCCGCCAATCTCCGATTGGATCCATTCGGAATAACATCATTAAAGGCACCGCGATTCCGACGGTACTATATTGCCGATCCGTTAATAAATAAGCGGTACCACCTTGCTCATCTTGATGTAAGATATTTGCTCCTGCATAACGATAATATACGGAATCAGCCGCGTTATAATTCAACTTGGTAAATTCAAATTCAAACCCTGTGGAAATTCCTAAATTTGGTGAACCTGTGAAGCTCGTATTAAAAATCATCCCTACCGATAAATCATGATTAAAGGGTGATGCGTTAAAATAAGTATCCGTAGGTTTTACCATATTAATCCCAAAGTTTCCCGTCATACCGGCTTGTAATCGGCGGGGCGCTGAATCTTGAGCAAAAGATGAATAGGCAGATAAGCTTAACATCAAGCTCAATAAACAAAAAGAAGAGACTTTTTTCATAAGGTTTTAGAATATAGTATTTTTGACAAAATTAAAAATAATACAATTCCATGGGTTTCTTCAGAAATTCCTTCCTTTTATTTTCATTGGTCCTTATTCTTTCCGCATGCAACAGCAATCCGTATGACGTAGATGTAAGCGATATTAACCTTCCTCTTACCTTTCATCACAGTGATTCGGTACTTGCTAGCTCCAAACCAAACGCACTACTTAGCCATCGAAACGAGCTGGGGCAGATTGATAAAGACATTGCCGGGTATTTATTTGGCTACTGCTATGGGATTAGATTAAGCCCTGATACTAGCTTTATCAATGGCATGAATCGGTACAACCAGAATCCGTTCGTGATTCGATTGGAGCAACGCATCGGGAATCAATTCGGGAAAAAATTACCAACCCACCAAGCATCCCTGAGCGATGCGTTCAAACGAATGAAATTTCATTTCAAAAAATCTCCTGTTCCGCAGCACATTTTCTGGATCAATTCAGGATTTACTAGCTCTATCTTCTGCTCAGAAAAATCAATCGCCATCGGATTGGAACGCTATTTAGGCGATAAAACGGATGTCATCAAGGAATTGCCAAACGACCGATTCTTTTCCTGGATTAAAGAAGGCATGGCTCCCCAATTCATGGAACGAGATGCAGTAATTGGTTGGTTAAGCACTCATTATATCGAAGAAACCAAAGAAAACTACGCCACGGAAATGATCCGTTGGGGGAAGTTGTTGTTTATTGCTTCAGCTTGCTTACCACACGAAAAAGAGGCGGTAATCCTCCGATATACCAGCAAAGATTACGATTGGGCCTTGGCCAGTGAAGGCGCACTTTGGAAGTACATCGTTGACGAGCAATTGCTTTATAACACGGGCGAAGACGCCAAGCAGAGCTTATTGCATGAAGGACCATTCACCCGTGGATTGCCACAAGAAAGCCCGGATCGGATGGGACAGTTTTTAGGGTACCGCATGGTAAAACAATACATGGAACAACACAGCCTTAGCTTAGCGCAATTACAACAAACGCCCTACCTGAAAATCCTTCAGGGTTATGAGGCGCCTGAAAAAAAATAACATGAAAAAAACATCCACCATCGAACTTTCCGTGGCATTGAACGAAAACAATGTTCCTGAAACCATCCAATGGTCTGCGGCCGACAGCGGTCACAAAGACGCAGCCACTAAAGCCTTTTTCTTATCCCTTTGGGATGCCAAAGAGAATAACACCTTGCGCATAGACTTATGGACCGAAGACATGACCGTGGATGAAATGAAACAATTCTTTCATCAAACCTTATTGACCATGGCAGACAGTTTTGAAAAGGCTACGGGTGAGGGAAATATATGCGAAGACCTTCGCGACTATTGTTATCATTTCGCGGATAAAATGAATATACTACCGAGGGAATGATCTTAGAAAAACTTCATACCAAACATGAGGATACGGTACAGTATTTTTTAGCCGATGGCACCTCGCTAAACGAACGAATTGGAACAGAAATCCTGATTCAATATACAGGGAATATCGTCTGCAGGAAATGTTCAAAATCCACAAATAAATCTTTTGGTGAAGGATTCTGTTATCCGTGTTTTTTAGCGGCACCCGAGGCCAGTCCGTGCATCTTGCACCCGGAATTGTGTGAAGCCCATTTAGGGAAAGGAAGGGATTTAGCCTACGAAGAAAAAAACCACAACCAACCGCATTATGTATACCTAGCGGCTACGGACCAAGTAAAAGTAGGTGTAACTCGTGTAACACAGATGCCCACCCGTTGGATTGACCAAGGCGCCCGAGAAGCCATCATCTTAGCGGAAACCCCGAACCGTTACCTTGCCGGGGTCATTGAAGTCGCCCTCAAAGAGATGTACAGCGACAAAACCAATTGGCAAAACATGTTGCGGGATATACAAGAACAATCCATTGATTTAGTGGAAGAGAAATGGAAATTATTGGACCAACTGCCGGAGGACATTGGGCAATATTTCACCGAGGATGAGACCCTGTATTCGTTCAATTATCCCGTGTTGGCATACCCAGAAAAAGTGGCCTCTTTAACCCTCGACAAAGAACCGCGAGTAAACGGGCGATTAACTGGGATTCGTGGCCAATATTTGTATATAGACCATTATTTAGTATTAAATATTCGTAGGCATACCGGCTATGAAGTAGAATGGAAATGATATGATTCGCATTATCCGCGCCTTCCTTGATTTGTTTTACCCCCTGGTTTCGAAAATCTTCGACAAAACCACCTATTACTATGCGGTAGCCGGATCTACCAATTTAGTCTTGGGATGGGTATTATTTTGGGTGCTTGACCATTGGGTTATCAACAATAAAACAGTGGAACTGCCTTTGTTTGAGCACCCGGTGCACAGTTATACGGTCATTGCCGCGGTATGTGGTGTCTTTAGCTTTTTGTTTGGGTTCCTGATGATGCGCTATGTGGTATTTACAGAAAGTCAATTAAAGGGCCGTGTACAGTTTTTCCGCTACGGATTGAGTGCCTTAATTTCTGCGACCGTAAACTGGCTCCTCATCAAACTCATGGTGGACACCTTTGCATGGAATGCTTCGCTGTGTAATGTGTTTGCTTCTGTGGTTGTGGTCACGATCAGTTACTTTCTGCAGCGAAAGTTTTCGTTTAGGTAGTTTTAAAGGATTTTTAAGGCTGAACACAGTTTTTCTAATTAAATCCCCTGCAATATTTCTAAACACCACCTTAGTTCTTCTGGGAATTAATTCCTAATTGGACCGCATCGGCATAGCCTTAATCATGCGTAACCCGCTCGAAAAATTGGAAAAAATCAAAGATTAAAAATTAAAAAACACTAGAGATAAAGCAATGAGAAGGGATTAATTTTTTAAACAGCGAATTGAAGCTCCTAGAGTCGCTTCCGGCCCCACAATGTCTAGGTCATGGCCAAATCCATTCAATTCCACTCCAACTGGAGTTACGGTCATTTGGTTAGCGTTCGTTGAGGTCCAAAAGATAGTTGAAGAAGCACCATAAAAATCTTGAAAACCGCTGCATGCTCCTGCATCTATGGCACTAAAACCAATTAAATCAATTCCATTCAATCCACCATTTATATCCCAACCGAATGTACTTTTTAGTTTTTCACCTGCGATTAAACTGGTCCAACTAACATTATAACTCAAATAGTTCGGATCCAAATATGAAATTAATTGATCCCATTCTAAAGCTGAAGGGACATGCCAGCCATTTGGACAAACGTTTCGATTGTCAAGAACTGCATACCAATTATATAATTTGCCTAAAGAACCATCAAAAATCGGGTCATTATTCCAGTTTACCCAAGCCGCAGTTGAATCAAATCCAGCCATAGACCATTGATTTGCATCTTGTAAATTTGCAATTATTTGACCGTTTGCAAATACTGAAGTTTTTAAATTTTCAGTCATCCATTCTTGTCCATTTCCCAGAATAATTGATGGATAGAAATAGCCTCCGAAGTTTACCCCAGAACCAGGGGTTGAGGTAATTGTAGCCGCTTGGTTTGTCGTAAAACTAATTTCATTACCGTATGCAGTACCTGCGCTATTAGTTGCAAATGCCCGGACAAAATAAGTCGTATTAGGGTTTAATCCAGCGATACTACTTGTAAAAGTACCCAAACCAATCCCACTATTAACAACAGAGTTGGCTGTGGTAGGACCTGGATTAATACTCCAAACAACACCTCGATGAGTAATCAGACTACCGCCATCATTAGCAATATTCCCGCCTGATAATGCACCAGAACTCGTAATAGATGATATAGGACTTGTTGAAATACTGGCCAATAAACCTGGATTATTAATAGTATAGGTCACACTATCTATTGTATTCAATGTAAATGGAAGAATGACCCCGTTTTGTTGATATATAAACATAGTCGATGGTGTCAAAAGTGAATAGTTCACGCTATCTATACTACTTATAGGTATTTGGGATACAACACCATTGTTTTCATAAATATTCATAATTGTCTGGCCATTTATATAATACCCACTCAATGCGATAATAAACAGGAAAAACTTATAGATTCTTGAATTCATTTTTGGTTTATTCTTAATTGATAACAATAGATTTCGAAATTGACTTTAATCGAGATGATAATTGACATACATAAGTACCTTGTGGTATCCCATTAAGATCTATGATTTCATGATTTATCCCTTCAAACTTTAAACCATAATTATTATTCAAGATTTTTTCACCTTGCGAATTGTAAATACAAATCGTAATTTCATCCTTAACCATTAAATTATATTCAATCTCCAATTTGTTAATAGCTGGATTGGGATAAACACGAAAATTTGTTTGATCAGAATTTAATTGTTCAGTGAGCATAAGTGGAAATTGAGCAAATTGAATATTATCCAGAATGCTGACATTCCATTCGAAAATACTACCATCCCATAAACTTAAACGTAAACAATCCCCATTAAATGTAAATTTTCGAACTTCTTGAATTGTATAGATTGCATTTGTACCATTAGATAAATTGATATTCAAATCTTGGCTAAAGCCGTAATTAGTAAACATAAAAAAAGTAAACAATAAGAAACTTTTGGAATGACACATTGAATAACCAAATCCATTGCTAACCATTAAGTGTATACTATTTCCCATAATCAAAGTAATTTGAAAGTTTTTTAGGTATTTGCACATTGCGTATTGTATATCCCAGATCCTTAAAAAGATAAATGACATCTTTTTCTAAAAAGTCGTCTAAATCTTTACGTTGAACCTCTTGATC
>JBEIDV010000044.1:0-12072 GCA_040383285.1 Crocinitomicaceae bacterium
CCGCAGGACTAAACTTTGGCTTTGTATATACCATCGATACCAAAGAAAAAGAATCGGGGTACTAAGCCTTGTTTTTTGAGTCTATTTGAATGGTCACAGGACCATCATTGATTAAACTCACCTTCATATCGGCACCAAATATTCCGGTTTTTAAGCGAATTCCAATGGATGCTTGAATGACTTCGATAAATTTTTCATACAAGGGTATTGCCATTCCTGGAGGTGCGGCATCGATGTAACTCGGCCGATTTCCCTTTTTTGTTGATGCAAAGAGCGTGAATTGACTGATGAGTAGGATTTCACCCTTTACATCATCTAAGGAATAATTCATTTTTCCTTCATGATCTGAAAAGACGCGCAAGCCTAAAATCTTTTGAGCCAAGTAATTAATGTCTTGATCATCATCCGTTTGACCGATGCCCAAGAGGACGACAAATCCCTGATTAATTTGATTATGTAAAGCTCCATCGATTACAACAGAGGCTTCCAAAACACGCTGAATGACTACTTTCATTAGAATTTACTCCTTCTATATGGGTCGTTATCTTCCTCTTCTAAAATCGCTTTGTAATGCGCATAACGCAGACTTGAAATTACTCCATCTGCCACCGCCTTTACTACACCGCATCCTGGCTCATTCAAGTGCATGCAATTATTGAAGCGGCAATTTTCCATCGCTGCACGTATTTCCGGGAAATAATGCCCTAGATGTTCCTTTTCTAAATCGACCAACCCAAAGGATCTGATTCCAGGGGTGTCTATCACATAGGCACCAAAACTCAATTTATGCATTTCAGCAAAGGTGGTGGTATGTTTTCCTTGTTGATGAGCTGCAGATATTTCCCCTGTTTTTAACTGTACCGAAGCGTCCAATGCATTAACAATCGATGATTTTCCAACCCCACTGTTTCCACCGAGCATCACCTGCTTGCCTTGCATGAGCTTTTTAAGAAATTCTACCGATTTCTTGTCGGTGCTCTGTATTTGATAACAGGGATAGCCGATGCGCTCATACATTTCGGACAAGGCTTTATATAAATCAACTTCTACCTTGGTATACAAATCCACCTTATTGAATAGTAGGGTTACGGGAATTCTAAAGGATTCTGCTGCAACCAAAAAACGGTCAATAAATAAGGGGTGTGTCTTAGGCTCCTTCAAGGTGACGATGATAAACAGCTGATCAATATTCGCTGCTAAAATCTGCATTTCCTTGCTTAGATTGGTAGATTTTCTTGAGACATAATTCGTTCTAGGTAAGATGTCTTCGATAACATGATTACCTTCCTCATCCCTTTGATTCTTCAACGTAACTCGATCACCTGCCGCAATGGGATTCGTTAACCTCATTCCCGATTGTTTTAATTTTCCCCGCAAGCGGGCATTAAACACCTCGCCAGTCGCTGTTTCTACCACATACCAACTTCCTGTTGACTTTAATACCCTCGCTTCCAATCCTATTTTAAAATTATTCCGTTTTCAGGAAATTGATAAGGCACTGAACACCCTTCCAGCGCAGTCAATTTTCTACGTTTTGTCCAACGCACAAGGCACTCGGAAAAACACGTAACGCGCTCACTGGATGCTACTTCAACGACTACCACCCGATATTTTCGATTATTAATACGGGAAATGATCAATTTTCTCTCAGGATAATCTCCCCGAGGAATATACTGGGTATTTAACACAAATTGCCTAATTTCTTTATGTATGGCTTCCACCTCATCGACTTGTTTAAAAAAATCCCCTAACCATTCTGGGCCTTTTTTCATCTGAATGAGCGCATATTGGGTATCAATTAACCGATTCAATGAATCAAGACCATACGTTTCCACCACATCACCCCCAGCATACGTCACATCAATTCCCCATTGTTTACCAACCTCCTTGATGGCATTATTTCGTTCTAAAGGAAAGGGTCGGCCCGTTAAATAATAGGTCTGCGTAAACCCAACTACGTGTGATACAAGAAAGAAAATAAGATAAAGATGACGCATTATAATTTGATGAGTTTCTCAATTGCTACATTATTCGCACCACTCAAGCGCACGTGATAAACACCCGCGGCAATTTGCGCTAACGGAAATTCCACCTGTTGAGCTACTCCTGTAACAAGTACTCGTCGCACCATTTTACCTGCCTCATCAAGAAGTTCAATCACTTGAACGGCATCTGTATCCCATTGAATCAATACGCTTTCGTTGGCTGGATTTGGAATTAATCCAACGTTAATGTCCCCTTCGCTAAGTCCGGATTGATCAACACTTATGCAGGTTGAGGTATCAGAACACCCGTTTTCCGTAACAATAACGGCATAGGTGCCCATCGGTTCTGTCGTAGTAAAGCTTTGATTGGTAGCACCAACGACCGGTTGATTTGTATTGCAATCGATCCATTGATAGGTAACGCCTGTTGCAGCAGCAGTTAACGTAATTCCATTTTGACTAATTCCATTTGATGGTGTAGAATTAACCGTTATCGTTTGATTTACTGAATTACTGCATTGCCCTGCATCTGGAGTAAATGTAACGGTTGTGCTGCCAACCACCTGTGTATTCACTTGGGGATTCCATGCGCCTGTGATTCCGTTTTGAGCGGTAGTAGGCAACATGAATACATCATTCTGACACACTGTAGTTGGATTGGAAAATACCGGTTCTACTTGCGGCTGAACAGTTAACTGAGCGCTCACAGCATTTGCACATTGATTGGCTGCGGGATTAAAGCTGTAGGTAAATGTTCCCGGTGTCGTTAGATTCAATGCCGGAGTCCAAGACCCTGTGATTCCATTGTCAGAAGTACCTGGTAAGCCAAACGCTGCATCGTTTTGACAAGCAACTGAAAG
This sequence comes from Crocinitomicaceae bacterium, assembly GCA_040383285.1. GTDB lineage: Bacteria > Bacteroidota > Bacteroidia > Flavobacteriales_D > Crocinitomicaceae > UBA952. The sequence goes on from JBEIDV010000044.1 coordinate 2,846, forward strand.
CGAACTAAATACTGGTGTTTGGGTCGTTCCACAGGTTATTGTGAAATTGTTATTAGAAATATCAAAGAAGGTTTGCGCACCCGACATCACCATGACACGGGCTGTATTAGTAGAAACATTTGGACAACTAATGGTCTCTGTTCCATCGTTTGCGGTAGTTGAGGCAAGTACATACGGATAGGTCTGTCCACCGTCTACAGAAAGGAGTATGCGAACATCTGTACAATTGATCGGAGCGGTATTGGTATTAGCAACAGACCATGTTACGGTTTGGGTACTTCCTCCAACCCATGTAATTCCAGTTGCAGAAGGATAAGTAACTACAAACGGCCCTGCTGACGCATTGGTTGTTACCGTAACATCTGTATAATCATTGCATGAACCTGCACCATGATTATCTCGCACGGAAAGCCTAAAATCCATTACCCGAGCAACCGATGGTAATACTTCCCATGTAAACGGACCATTTGACGCTAATGAGCTTAGATTTGGGAAATACCTGTTTGAATCTAAGGTGGGGTCAAAACTCCTGAAATTAGGTCCACCTGTTGCGGTGGCCACTGGCGGTTGGGTCGTTGCTTCATTATCCATTTGTTCCCACAAGTAAGAAAGTACATCTCCTTCCACATCCGTTGCATGGGCGGTAAGAATAAAAGGTGTGGAGATTGGAACTACGATATTTCCACTGGTGGAATTAATCACAGGCGGGGTATTGTTTAAGGCAGTAAGCACCTCACATTGATGGCCATTGCTTAAGATTTCATTGCTGATTTCTTGTAGGTTATATCCATGAAAATAATCATCGCTGTTGTTTTGTACATTGGGTGCACAAATACCTGCATAACCCATGATCGTACTGGCGCTTCCCGGTTCTCTTCGGGCTGCAGCAACGCTGTTGCAATTGTTGTTTTGGGTATGATTACCTCCAAACTGATGGCCCATTTCATGCGCAACATAGTCAATATCAAACGGATCTCCAATCGGCGCACCACTGCCCGTTACACCACGCGCTTTTTGTCCTCCAGTGCATACCACACCAAGTCCTGCTAAACCACCACTGTTCGTTCCAAACACGTGACCAATATCGTAATTCGAACTCCCAATAACCGCATCCACATTGGTTTGGTTTTGATTAATCATAGTTCCTGGTGTACCGTTGGTATATGGATCGGTTGCTGCCGAAGTATAAATCAATGAATTATTATTTGGGATGATCACCATCGTAATGGCAATATCTTTTTCGTACACCCCATTAACGCGGTTCATTGTTACCACTTGAGCGGCAGCTGCCAAGGCAACAGTCCCCCCATGGAAGGTTGTATATTCTGCGGTTGCAGACACGGCAAGGCGATAGGTGCGTAGTTCACAGGTTCCAAACATCGATTTATTGGTCTGTGCAGGTTTTGCTTCGTCGAAATTCTCCACACCACACTGCATATTTTTATCCGTTATAAAATCCCGTTTTCTATAAACGATATAGTATTCATTATTCCCTTCGAACATGGGGTCTATAAACAGCGTAGATTGCCCCGGAATGAAAATCATGGCGTGCAATCCGGTGGGTGTAATATCCCATTTACCATAGGCCCCTGAACCATCTGAAGCATATGTGTCAAGTGTAATTAGTTCGGGAAATTTTGCATTATATGTGGGATGCATGGTTTGATTTCGTTTTGCGGTAAACTGATGCAGGGTCCCGTCAGCATACGGAAAGCTTACCGATGCAATAAATCCATTTAACATTCCCTCGCGATAGGTGATGCCTTCCAATGAAGAACGAATTGGAGCTGTATTTAAGCGAAATACTTGGAACGCTGTAGCTTTTATGCGCGGCTCCCCATAAGCAGATAAATCTTCTGAGGTTACATTAACCCAAGGGAAATTAATAGATTTAAGCTGTTGAGCCCATGTAGGAGCGGACAAGAATAAAAACAACATGGAAAAAACTAACTTGGTATAATAGGTTTTCATTGGTAAAGATTTTCCGTAAAAATACAAAATGGCCGTTAACTAAATTGAACTTCTTACCTTTGAAAAAATCAAGATTATGAGAATTTTATTTTTTCTACTTTTTACCACGCTATTGTCCGTACAACTCGGGTATGGTCAAACCCTTCGCGATTTCAAGAAGAAAACTGAAGATAACACGAAGGAACGTACTGCCATGCTAGATCTTCTAAGAGCGGATATCAAAAATTATTTGGAGCAAGATGTTGTGTTTGTGGTAAACCACTTCAAGGTATATGGAACATATGCATGGATGGAAGGAACGGTTCAACGCAAAGACGGAAAAGAAATAGTTTTTACTGAAGATGCATACGACTGTTGTCATGTAGAGGCCCTATTCAAAAAAGTAAATGGTTCATGGATTTTAAAAGAAAATGGCGCATTTTCAACTGACGTATGGTATGTTTGTATTGTTTCTTCTTATCCTGAGGCGAGCCGCCAAATTTTCTCCGAACAAATCCTTTCCAGTCAAGAAAACTGTACCGATTAATGCTTCAGCTTTTCCTGTTTTTTTCGTTTTATTGCAAGTTAGGTACGCCCTCACCATGGACCACTGCATATTCAGATCACGTAAAGGAAATTAAAGAAAATACCCTGCTGTTTAAGTCAGGTAAGTCGATGGTTTACAACGATAAAAAAGAAAAAAGCACGCAAGAATTGCTGGATTCTCCTGACATTGAAGATCAACTGCATTACACCTATAACCAAGGAGATTCGAAAGAAAATACGGATGCAGGAAGAATACGAAATGATGCTTTTTTTAAAGAAATCTACGGGAAATCGGCAGCGGAGGTTCAGGCAAATTTAACCACCGTAACGTGGTGTCCCACCCTAGTGAATCAAAAAATTCAATTCTCCAAAGTCAATGGGGCTAACCTCGCCTTAATTAAGGTTTCCAATGAACTCGATCAACATCCCGAATGGAAAAAATACCTAACCAACATCGGTGGTACGTTTAATTGGCGGGTTATTAGCGGGACCACGCGTTTAAGTGCACATTCGTTTGGAATTACAATAGATATAAATACGGCATATTCCAATTACTGGCAGTGGGATTGCGGATGCAAGAATGAAGATGCTGTGCTCGGATATAAAAACAAAATACCCATGGGAATTGTAGAGATTTTTGAAAAACATGGGTTTATCTGGGGTGGGCGATGGAAACATTTTGACACCATGCATTTTGAATACCGACCTGAATTCTTCGTACCATGAAAACATATGGCTTAATTGGTAAATCGTTGGGGCATAGTTTTTCTCCTGGTTTTTTCAACTCTTTTTTTGAGGAACACGGAATCGAAGCCCAATATAAGTTGATTGAACTTGATAGCATTGAACGCGTTAAACCCATACTTGATGGTGCCTACCATGGATTAAACGTTACCATTCCTTATAAAGAAGAAATCATTCCCTTTCTGGATGAATTGAGTCCAGAAGCAAAGGCAATTGGGGCAGTAAACACCATGGTGTTCAGCGAGGGGAAATCCATTGGATTTAACACCGATGCCTTCGGATTCCAACAATCCATCAAACCTTTTTTAACCTTTGAACATGAACGCGCACTAATTCTCGGAACAGGCGGAAGTTCCAAAGCGGTGGCTTATGTGTTAAGAAACTTAGGAATTCAAGTGAATTTTCTTAGCCGAAACGAACCTGAAGGTCAACAATTTTCATACGAGCAAGTCAATGAAGCCATGCTGAGCGCCTGTAAACTGATTGTTAACTGTACTCCCGTGGGGATGTTTCCCGCGATGGATGCTTGTCCTTTACCCAACTTGCAAGGCATAGGACCTAGTCATTTAATAGTAGATTTAATATACAACCCAGAAGAAACGCTTCTATTGAAGGAAGCAAAATCACGCGGCGCAGCAACCCTCAATGGACTTCCGATGCTTAAAGCGCAAGCCTTGAAAAGTTGGGAATTATGGAATCAGTTCGACTGATCTAGTTTCCTCACCATCGTTAGAATCGTGGCTAGAGCAACGGTTTCTCCCGTCTCATCATACACATCCACTAGGAACTTTACAATTCCTTTGGCTATATCCTCTTCGGATCGTTTCTCCTGATCTATTTTCTCTTTTACCGTAAATCGTACACCCAAAGTTGCCCCAGGATAAACAGGCTTCGTAAATCGTGCCTCATCCAACCCATAATTCAACAAGACAGGCCCCTTTTTCGGATCGACAAATAATCCTGCAGCTTTGGAAAGCACAAAATATCCATGCGCTACACGGCGTTCAAAGATGGTTCCTTCCAGGGAAGTAGCATCCATGTGCGCATAAAAATTATCCCCAGAAACATTAGCGAAATTCACAATGTCTGCATCGGTTACGGTGTGTTTATGCGTAAATACCGTTTCGCCAATCACTAATTCTTCAAAATGCTTTCTAAACACATGTGGATTCGCTTCCGGCATATCGGCTCCCACCTGAAATTGCTGGGTAATTTTAGTAATAGTTGATGGATGTCCCTGTATTGCTGTACGTTGAAGATAGTGTAACACCCCGCGTTTACCGCCCATTTCTTCACCACCACCGGCACGTCCTGGTCCACCATGGGTAAGCAAAGGCATTGGCGAACCATGTCCGGTACTTTCCTTTGCACAGCGCTCATTGAGCACTAATACTCGTCCATGCATGCTTCCTGCGCCAAGCACATAGTCCATGGCTTCTTGATCGTCTGGTGTAACTATCGAAGAAACCAAGGAGCCTTTACCCATCCGTGCTAAAGAAATGGCATCCTCCAAGGACTTATAGGGCATTAAGGTGGAAACAGGTCCAAAACACTCGATGTCATGCACATCCGTTTGTTGAAATGGATTGTTATTTCTAAATAAAATCGGAGAGAAAAACGCACCTTGTTTTGCGTCAGCACCGTGCACCTGAACCTCATCTAAGGAACCAAAAACCATTTCTTGTGATTTAGCCAATAGTTCTGCGTTTTCTCGAACTCGTTCCACTTGCAATTTCGTGGCTAAGGCCCCCATGCGGACCCCTTCCTGGGAAGGATCTCCTACTTTGGTACTGGCCAATCGCTTGATAAGCGCGGATTGAACCTCATCAATTAATGAATCGGGTACAAAAATCCTGCGAACGGCCGTACACTTTTGACCTGCTTTCACGGTAATTTCCTTACTCACTTCTTTGATGAACAACTCAAATTCGGCTGTTCCGGGAACTGCTTTTTCGCCCAGGATACAGGCATTAAGGGAATCTGCTTCTAAATTAAAAGAAACACTCCGATCGGCAATTTGCGGAAGGCCTTTCAGTAGTTTTCCTGTTTTTGCAGAACCCGTAAACGTTACGGTATCTTCCGTTTGCACATGATCAATAATACCCCGACCTAAGCCAACGATTAATTGAAGGGATCCTTCGGGTAAGATGTTAGAAGCAATGATGTCACGCACTACTACTTCCGTTAAAAAACTCGTGTATTCAGAAGGCTTAACTACGGCTGGTACACCCGCCATCAGGTTAACAGCGATTTTCTCAAGCATTCCCCAAATTGGAAAATTAAACGCGTTAATGTGTACCGCTACCCCTTGCTTCGGTAACATGATGTGATGCCCGATAAAGGTCCCGTTTTTAGATAAGGGTGCCGCTACCCCGTCTACATAGTAAGGTAAATCCGGGAATTGTCGTCTTAACGACGCATTGGCAAACAAATTCCCAATTCCTCCCTCAATATCTATCCAAGAATCAATGCGCGTGGCGCCAGTAAGGGCGCTAAACTCATAGTATTTTTCTTTGCGTTCCATTAAATAGAGCGCAAGTGCTTTTAGCATCCGGCCACGTTCTTGAAAGGTCATTTTTCGAAGGGGATGTCCTCCTACTGTTCTTCCGTAGTTTAATACCTCAGAAAAATCAATTCCAGCACTTGAAACTTCACCGATCTTTGCGCCCGTTATGGCATGGAATTGCTCCGTTTCTACGCCCTCGCCACTTACCCATTGGCCTAGTATATAATTTTGAAATGTTTGCATTAGCTATTCGTTTTACTATTGTAAATTTAATTAAAGATCGCAGACGAATCCCGTTAACTCTCCCCCTTCAAGGCCTGAAGTTTTTCATAGGCATCCTTAATGTGGAGAATCGGTTGAATCACCAAGCGAAGTTTATCGTCTTTTTGAACGAGTCGATATCCATTGCCCATGGCATTGATTCGATGCAGTAACAGCGTAAAGGCCTCGGTTTCATAAAACGGGGATTGCGGATTAGAAATAAAAGACGCCACTAATTTTCCGGATTTCACCACTAAGCGCTCCATGCCCAATTCTTGCGCTAACCACCGCAATTGAAATGAAAATAAGAGTTCTTTTCCTGCTCTTGGAATGGGACCAAAACGATCAATAAGCTCCTTCCTGAAATTATCCAGATCCGCTTCGGTTTTTAAATTATCTAGGGCCTGATACAAACTCAAGCGTTCCGCGACATTATTTACATAGGTATCTGGCAGACGGACTTCAAAATCTGATTCAAACACACACTCGTTTACAAAGCCACCAAAATTATCGGTGGTGCGTTCATCGAACAGTGTTTTAAATTCTGTTTCTCGCAGTTCTTGAAGCGCTTCATTGAGTATTTTCTGATACATTTCAAAGCCTATTTCAGAGATAAAGCCGCTCTGTTCACCACCAAGCATATTCCCAGCACCTCGAATATCTAAATCCTTCATGGCAATATTAAACCCGCTGCCTAAATCCGAAAACTGCACCAAAGCTTCCAAGCGTTTTCTTGCTTCTGAATTTAATACACTAAAACGTGGTGCAATCAGATAACAGAACCCTTTTTTATTACTTCGTCCAACCCGACCGCGCAATTGATGTAAATCACTTAAGCCAAATTGATGCGCTTCGTTGATGATGATGGTATTTGCATTAGAAATGTCAATTCCTGACTCAATAATGGTGGTCGCCAAGAGCACGTCATAATTACCTTCCATGAAGTCCATCATGACTTTTTCTAACTTTTCTCCATCCATCTGGCCGTGACCTATACCCACCCGTAATCCTGGGCATAAGCGCTGTAATAAGCCCGAAATCTCCATCAAATTTGACACCCGATTATTCACGAAAAATACTTGTCCTCCCCGACTTACTTCGTAAGAAATGGCATCTCGGATAATTTCTTCGTCGAAGGAAATAATCTCTGTGAGTACGGGTTGGCGGTTAGGAGGCGGCGTGTTAATGATACTTAAATCACGTGCGCCCATCAACGAAAACTGTAGCGTTCTTGGGATGGGTGTAGCTGTTAGGGTTAAGGTATCTACGGTGGCCCGAATCGTTTTTAATTTATCCTTAACCGCAACACCAAATTTTTGTTCCTCGTCGATGATCATGAGTCCTAGGTCCTTAAATTTCACCTTACCTGCAACAATGGCATGTGTTCCAATGAGTATATCAATTTTCCCTTCTTTTAAGCGCTGAAGGGTATCGCTTGTATCCTTTGCCGACTTGAAGCGATTGATATAATCCACCGTACACGGAAAATCTTTCAAGCGTTCTTTGAAGGTTCGGAAATGTTGCATTGAGAGAATGGTCGTTGGTACTAATACAGCGACCTGCTTACCGTCACACACTGCTTTGAACGCCGCGCGAACTGCCACTTCTGTTTTGCCAAAACCCACATCACCACACACCAAGCGATCCATTGGCAAGGCGGATTCCATGTCTTTTTTAACGTCTTGAGTTGCCTTAAATTGATCTTGGGTGTCCTCATACATAAAAGAGGCTTCCAACTCATTTTGCAAGTAGGAATCTGGAGAGAATGAAAACCCAGGTTGAGCCTTTCGGGTAGCGTATAACTGAATTAAGTCATAGGCCAACTCCTTTATCTTCTTCTTGGTCTTATTCTTTAAGGTTGCCCAAGCTTGCGTTCCAAGTTTATTAACTTTTGGAATAGCCCCCTCCTTTCCTGTAAACTTTGAAATGCGATGCAGTGAGTGAATTCCAACATACAGTACATCGCCGTCTTTATATACCAAGCGTACGGCTTCTTGAGGCTTACCATTCACATCAATGGTTTCAAGGCCAGAGAACATCCCCACCCCGTGATCGATGTGGGTAACATAATCTCCTTTTTGAAGGTTATATAATTCCTTGAGGGTAAGCGCTTGGCTGGCTTGACGAAATCCTTCTTTCAATTGAAAGCGGTGGTATCGTTCAAACACTTGATGGTCTGTATAACAAAGTAGTTTTTGCGCAGGAAGAATAAACCCTTCATGCAAGGCAAAATGATTTCGAATAATCGGGATTCCATCGCCTGTATCTTCAAAAATTTGTTCTAAGCGTTCGAGTTGTCGGGGCTGGTTAGAAAAAAAATGAAGGCTATATCCCTCCGTTGCATACTGCGATAGGTCTTTCCTTAGCAGGTCGAAGTTTTTATTGAATGCGGGCTGTGCAATCGATTTAAAAATGACACTGGCTTTGATGTGATTATTTATTGCTTTACCCCAATGAATGGTGGGTATTTTAGCTAATGAATCATGTAATTGAACGCTATCCAAAAACAAATCCTCCGGAGGTGTTAAGGGGATTGTGCTGTTTGATTTTTTGAAAATTGTCTTTGCCTTATTAAACATGTTGGATATCGCATCTTCAAAGACTTCAACATTGTGAATCCAGCACATCGCATCACTTCCAAGGTAGGAGAACAAATCAGAAACTTCCGCTAATAAATGGGTTGATTGCACATTTGGAATGACATTGAAAAACTTATAATTTGCTTGCGAAAGCTGGGTGGTTGGATCAAATCCCCTAATCGTTTCAACCTCATCGCCAAAGAACTCTATTCTAAATGGCTGGTCGGCAGAAAATGAAAACACATCTAAAATTCCTCCACGAATGGCAAATTGTCCGGGATGGTAAACAAAATCGACGCGGTCGAACCCATATTCTAAGAGTAATTCATTTAAAAAGTCAACCGTATATTCCTTTCCAACCTCAATTTTCATGGTGTGATTCACCAGTTTTCGTTGGGTAGGCACTTTTTCAAATAAGGCTTCCGGATAGGTAACGATGAGTACTTTTTTATCTGAGTTCATGCGCTCTAATACTTCAGCGCGGTATACTACATTCGCATTATCTGTATCCTCTAACTGATAGGGGTTTTTCATGGATGCGGGAAAGAACAATGCTTTTTCATTGCTACCACAAATTCCTTGTAAGTCATTTAAGAAATAGGCTGCTGCTTCTTTATCTTCAAGGACAAATACGTGTTTTC
>JBEIDV010000045.1:0-12055 GCA_040383285.1 Crocinitomicaceae bacterium
CACAATAACGAAAAGAAAAAGAAGTATAAAGAAAACGAGAAAGGAACCATTGTGTTGACCTTTTCAAACTATCTTGTGAACAAAGGGATTTCAGACGAGGTCTTTAAAAAGGACTAATAGATATTTACTTCTCGTTCTAAACGTACACCGAATTTTTCTTGGATATCTTCAATGATGCGCTGCGAAAGCTCATAAATTTCCTTTCCAGTGCCGCCACCATAATTCACCAATACAAGGGCCTGAAGTTCATGCACTCCCACATTGCCAAACCGTTTTCCTTTCCAACCCGCTTGTTCGATTAACCAACCCGCTGCTAATTTCACGTGACCTTCTCCCGCTGGATAGGAGGGAACGCGCTCATAGGTTGATTGAATTGATTTAAGAACCTCGTCGGAAACTACCGGATTTTTGAAGAAACTTCCTGCATTCCCCAGTAATTTAGGATCGGGTAGCTTCGATTGACGAATGCGAATTACGGCCTTGCTAACATCTTTGATCATAGGTGTTGTTATTCCCATTTGTTGCAGTTCGGCCTCGATTACACCATACGACGTATTCATAGTGGGATGTAGGGATAAGGTAAACGCTACATTACAGATAACATATTGATTTTTCAATTCACGCTTAAAAACACTTTCCCTGTAGCCAAAAGCACAATCCGTTAGATGAAATCGCTTTACTTCGCCCGTAGAAATTTCTACGGCATCCAGATAAGCAAAGGTGTCTTTTATTTCTACACCATACGCCCCAATGTTCTGCATCGGGGAAGCGCCCACGCAACCCGGAATTAAACTTAAATTTTCAAGTCCACCATACCCTCGATCTACGCAATACATCACAAAGTCATGCCACACCTCGCCAGCACCTGCTTCAATAACAACATGCGTTTCCGTACGTTCGATTTCCTTAATGCCTTTGATGCAATTTCGAACAAAAAGGCCTTCGAAATCTTTAGTGAATAACATGTTGCTTCCACCGCCGGAAATTAAGGTTTCCTGTGTTTTTATACTTGGGAGAAGCGTACTTAATTCCTCGATTGAGTCAAATGACGCAAACGACGCTGCTTTTACATCAATTCCGAAGGTGTTGAATGGCTTTAGAGAGATCCCTTTTTGCATGGTCAAATCTAACAAAAAAGAGTTAGTTAGCGTTTGAAAAATCCATAATCCCCTGGGTGAACGGTATAAAACCAATCAAACCAGTTTAAGTGGTGACTAAAAATAAATCCCCTGCTGGCATATTTTGGAACAAAGACTCTTCCGCCTTTTCCGCTTGCTAAGTTTTCTAGGTTTTTAACGGGGCCCTGTGGGGCAATGCCGTCTTGCATGCAAATTACATCCGCTTTTTTTTCACCCAAATTACTTCCGTATTGCCAAACTTCTTGGAATTTATTCCAGTCGTAGCCCATAAAGTCAGGGGTTTCTGGAGCAATAATTAAGATCTTCCCCAGGTTATAAATCGAATCTACTTGAGTTAGAAATCCAAGGATATAGGCATACCCCATGCTGTGACAAACAATATCTAGTGTATCGTTGCGGGGATATGATTTCAGCGAGTCTTTAGCAAATTGTAAAAAGTTTTGGCCACAAATTTTTCCGTTTTCATAGCGGGTTAAAAACCCATCAGGATTTGGCTTGGTGTTTAATCCAAACCCTCTTTTACTTCGGAACCAAACGAAACGCGTGAAAATATAAGAACAAGAGAAACGGAAAATACTCCGGTGCGGGGAAGTTTTTAATGGATGATGACCGGAGATATAAATGGGTGTGGTTGGAGCAAATCGATTTATAATCGTATCATCATAATTATACCAATAACTTTGTTCTTTGGTTGTAACCCCATTATCTCGGGGTATATGGTCTTTCTTCGGACCGAGGTACCCATTAGCGAAAATCAAAACATGTTGCTGTGCATGAATTGAAATGCTTGAGCACAGTAATAAAAATAGCAGTTTATTTACCATATTGATGGAAAATTCCTCCAGCAAAAGCGGTCCAATAACATCCGCGTTGTCCAGCTGCTTTTAAGCCTTCGTTTACCCAAGAATTACAGGTGTTAACGATACTGTATGAACCATTTGCATCGTAATATCGATCGTAATCAAACGTTGTTCCTTGAACCTTTGAATGGAGTAGTACCGGTTTGTTTTTAGCGAAGCGAACAGTTCTTTTGATGTATTTGCAGAGTCTTCGGTATTGTTTCTCGGTAATTTGAAGTTTAATAATTGGTCGATCAGCAGGTATTTCATAATGATAGTACGCATGAATCGCTGCACCATTAAAACCAAAAGCTCCACGAAAGGCTGTGGATAAGGTTAAATCGTTAAAACTAGGGGTGGTTAGAAAAAATCGTTTGTCACCCATGCCAATTCCAATCCAATGAAAGGTTGTATCGTACACTTTATTGTTTTCATAGGGAAACAAGGCGTCCCAATTTTGTACTTTGTGATGCACTGGAACAATAAAATCTGTGTGAACTCCCGACTGCATAAAATAAATGGTTATTTTCTTTGGGTCAGTGGTGGTTTCTTTTTCAACTGGAATTAAAGCCAAAACAACACAGAGGATAAAATAAGAAAGCACAATCAATGTCAATAATAAACTAAACCCTTTGAGAAAGGTACTTGCTTTTTTAATGCCTTTTTTTCGTTTTGATTTCACACTGTAAATTTGCTAATAAAACCTAAATAATAATCACGACATACAAGATTTAAAGGTAAATCTTAAAAGTGTTACTATTTTTGACACCAAACGTTTCTCAAAATAAACAATAATATGCGCTTAATTTTTTCTTTGATACTTGTGGGGATCGCTTCGCAAATGCTTGCTCAGTATGATCCAAGTACACTTTCTACAAGTTATAAATTCCACGAAATTATGCAGCAAATCGAGCGTAATTATGTAGATCCTGTGAATGCAAAAAAACTAACGGAAACAGCTATTGTTGCCATGTTAGAGGAGTTGGATCCACATTCCACGTATATTCCTGCTGAAGAAGCTCAAGAGGCACAATCCCAAATTAATGGGAGTTTTGTAGGTATTGGAATTCGATTTCAAATTGTTAAAGATACCTTGATGGTGGTTGCTACCATTCCCGGTGGACCAAGTGAAAAACTTGGCATATTAGCAGGGGATCAAATTGTAGCCGTAGATGGCAATTCTATCGCGGGGATTGGGTTGAAAAATAATGAGGTCCGTACCAAATTAATGGGGGAGCTGGGGTCTAAGGTACAGGTTAAAGTACTTCGCAAAAAGCATGATCAGTTAAGCTTTAATATTACACGAGATAAAATTCCAATTTATTCGGTAGATGCCGCCTATATGATTGATAAGGAGATTGGATACATCAAATTAAATAGTTTTTCAAAAACTACGATCGAAGAGATTCAAGTTGCACTAAAAGACTTGAAATCAAAGGGGATGAAAAATTTGATATTTGATTTACAAGGAAATGGTGGTGGACTTCTGGATGCAGCACGAGGCGTAGCGGATGAGTTTATTTCGGGCAACAAGTTGTTGGTATATTCCATTGGAAGAGCACAGCCTCGAAGTAATTTAACTGCGAGTAAAAAAGGATTATGGGAAGAGGGAGGATTGATCGTATTAACCGATGAATATACGGCTTCAGCAAGTGAAATTGTTTCTGGTGCTATTCAGGATTGGGATCGTGGTTTAGTAGTAGGGAGGAGAACTTTTGGAAAAGGCTTAGTACAACGCCCTATGCCTTTATCTGATGGAAGTGAATTAAGATTAACAATTGCACGATATTATACACCAACCGGACGGTTTATTCAAAAGCCGTATCAAGATGTAGAGACCTATCGGAAAGATTTGACTCAACGGTATTTAAATGGGGAATTTCAACATGCAGATTCCATTAAACTACCGGATTCGTTGAAGTTTCATACCATGGCTAAGAATCGATTAGTATATGGTGGAGGTGGAATTATGCCAGATGTTTTCGTAGCGCTTGACACAACGGATATAACAGATTATTACAGCAACCTTATTCGTGGTGGACATGTGAATGCCTATAGCTTGGAATTTGTCAATTCAAATCGCGAACAATTGAAAAAGAAATATCCGGACATTAAGGCATTCATCGCAAATTTTAATACTGATGCCTCATTTATGGAAGGATTTTTTGGATATGTTTCCAAAGAAGATCCCAAATTAACCTTTGATCAACAAGCGTATGAAATAAGCGGAAAGGCAATACGCACGCGGATTAAATCCAACATAGCTCAAGACCTTTTTGGGTATAGTGAATCGTATCAAATCTTTAACGAGTTAAATGAAGTGGTTCAAAAAGCAACCTTGCTTTATAAAGATAAAACCTATCAAACATACGATCTAGCAGACTAACAGGAAATAAACAAAATAAAAAAGGCCGCAAAAGCGGCCTTTTTTAATAGATATAGAAATTATCCTCTTCGTCGCTCTAACAATACCATCATCATTAAGCTAAGTACGATGCGCTCTTGAGCCTTGTCTTCAACCTCTTTTAATTGGTGTAAAGAGAATTTTCTGCCAAAAAATGAACTGTCTTTTTTAAACCTCATTATGGGTTCGTTTTGGCTGTTAGTTACCAAATAACTTGGGTTAAACATGTACCCCGTGAAAATACCTACAACTGGAATTTCAGAGACTAAGCGATCCAGTACTTTTACCCATGGCTTTTCTTCCCGGATAGTGAATTCGTTCGTGTTTTCCGTGTCCAATACCAGATAGGTAGCCTTCCAGAGCGACACTGCTCCTTTACGTGCTACTTTACCAAGTTCTGTATCCTCACTATTAAAAAATGAATAGGTGGCAGAAAAGTCAAGCCATTTATTTGCCTTTATTCGATAGAGTAGCGTTTTTTTAGATTCGTTACTGTAGCACATAATGTCCTCTTTTAATTTGAACATTTTTTGTCGAACATAACTGACGGTATTATTTTTTGAATCCGTAATTACGAAATCATTCGACAAGGTGCCAATTTTAAATTTAAACGATAGGGGAAATTCAAAGGACATAACTTATAAATTAATTGTTAATAAAAGGGATTACCAGATTTTTGATACTTTCTCTTTGGAGTTTCGCATGTTTTTTCCTTCGGTGATACCGAACGCTTCAAAGAATTCAGGACAGTTTTTTAATGGGCCATTCACGCGATACATGCCAGGGGAATGAGGGTCGGTAGCCAATCGGTTTTTCATCTCAGCATCCGTATACTTGATTTTCCATAATTGACCGTAGGCAATAAAAAATCGTTGTGCTGGAGTAAATCCTTCACGCACTTCATTCCTTTTGAATTCATCCGTTCGTTTATACGCATAATACGCCATCGTTAATCCGCCCAAATCTGCAATATTCTCTCCCATCGTGAGTTCAGCATTCACGCAATTGCCTTCCATTGGACAAAATCCAGCAAAAGTTTCTCCCAAAAGTGCGGTTCGTTGCTCAAATGCCTTTCTGTCTTCTTCTGTCCACCAGTTGGTGAAACTCCCATCCGCTGCGAATTTCGACCCCATGTCGTCAAATCCATGCGTGAATTCATGTCCAATCACCATTCCGATGCGCCCATAATTCACAGCATCTTCAGTTTCAACATCAAAAAATGGCGCTTGCATAATTCCAGCAGGAAATGCGATTTCATTTAACAGCGGGTGGTAATATGCATTAACCATGTGTGCGGGCATTCCCCATTTTTCTTTATCTACGGGTTTATTTAATTCGGCAAGATTCTTCTGATTGGAATAACGAGCCATTAATTTAATGTTCTCAATATAAGCACCGGGGTTAAATGCTAACGAAGAATAGTCTTCCCAACGATCAGGGAAACCAAGTTTTCTGCCAATAGAATCCAATTTGTTTCGTGCCTGCTTTTTTGTTGCGGGGGTCATCCAATCAATTTTTTCAATTCGCTCTCTAAACACAACAAGCAGGTTATCCACCAATTCGTTGACACGTTTTTGTGCAGCTGCTGAATAATACTTCTCTACAAATGCTTTGCCGAGTAATTCACCGATTTCTAAATTTGTAATCTCGTCTATGGCATATTCATTTAAGGGTTTCATTTCTTTTTTGCCCTTTAAGGTCCTGCCGTAAAAGTCAAAATTCTGATCAACAAAGGCTTGATTAAGATGTCCAGCATAATGATTTATTACATTCCATTGTAAGTAATACTTCCACGTTTGTAAAGACTCGGATTCTATGCATCCGGCGAGTGTAGCAATAAATTCGGGATTTGAGACAACGATACTATCTGGCGTTTGTGCCCCGATTTTAGATAGATAAAATCTGAAATCAAAGGTCCCGAAATACTTCGTTACGTCACGGAATGACATTTTGTTGTAGGTTAATTCGGGGATTCTCATTTTAGCCGGTGTGAGCATGGATTCAGCCAGTTTTGTTTCGAATTTTACGATGCTTACTGAAGCGGCTAATGCGGTTTCTTCGGTGCTTCCAGCCATAATAAAGATTTTTGCAATGTGCGCTTGATATGCCTTTAAAATGTCCTTTTTGTTTGCTTCCGTGTAGTAATCCCGATTTGGTAAGCCAATTCCGCCTTGACCTAAGTAACTAATATTTTTATCCACTTCCTTAAGGTCTTGACCCACACCAAAGCTGAACCCACTGCCAATTCCGTCTATGTGGTGGTTTGCTATGATTTCAACAAGTAAATCCTTGCGCTTTAATTCTTCGACTAATTTTAATTCGGATTGTATGGCCGTAATACCAAGTGCATCGCGTTGTTTCATATTCACAAGACTGGCGTAATACGCGCCGAGAATTTGATTTTGACTGCCAACTTCACCCGGTTGGGCTGTACATTCTTCTAGGATTTTTGTGAGCTTTTCATTGTTGGATTTCTCCAATTCATTAAAACTTCCCCACCGTGATTCAGTGGCGGGAATAACAGTATTCTTTACCCATGTTCCATTGCAAAACATAAAAAAGTCATCGTTTGGATTTATGGTCTTATCCATTAAATCAGTTGATACCGTTTTATAGGTTTGGTCTTGAGATTGGTTTTTAGGTTTGGTGCTCGCGCAACTAGCGATTAATAACGCGCTGGAAATAAATAAAATACTTTTTTTCATGTCGCTAAATTAGGATAATAAATCATTTCTAGATGGGGACTGCCGTCTTCTAAATATGCTTTACCTGTAGATTTAAAGTGGTGGGCCTCATAAAATGACTCCAAATGGGCTTGTGCTGAAATACGAATTGATGTTTCACCCGCCATGGTTTTAATGGATGTCATGCAATAATCCATTAGTCGGTGTCCTTCACCTGTTCCTCGATGCGAATGTGCAACAATAACGCGACCTATAGCAAATTCTGGGTAGATAACTCCTGGAGGTAGAATTCTAGCATAGGAAATGAGTTTATTATTTTCATCTATTCCTAAAACGTGAATTGCCTTCTGGTCTTTGTGGTCTAGGTCTTGATAAATGCATTCTTGTTCCACAACAAAAACTTCACTTCGTAAGGCTAAAATTTGGTAGAGCTGGGTTGTAGTTAATTCACTAAAGTGTTTAATAAGTCTATTGATCATAGTCAAATTTAGCTAGATTTTTACTCGAGCAGCACTTTTCGTATTACATTTGCCTTGAATGAATCAAAATCAACTAATTCTTATTGCATTTATTGGAGTGGTTACTCTACTGTTAACGCTTGATATTCGGTCACTTTTTAAGTTCAAAGACCATGAGGTTTCAAGCAAGAATGCCATGCGATGGACCGCTATTTGGGTGTTAACCGCTATGGCGTTTAGTGGCTTTGTATGGTACGAGAAAGGTTTTGAGAAATTTTCGCAATTTCAATCGGCCTATTGGATTGAACAGTCCTTATCTGTTGATAATCTTTTTGTATTCTTGATGGTTTTTAAATACTTCAAGGTTACGGGAAAGGCCCAGCATAAAATTTTACTTTGGGGTATTTTGGGTGCGATGGCCCTACGTGCTGTCTTCATTTTTGCTGGAACTTGGTTGATTAAAATAACGTATTTGCCAGCTTTTTGGAAATTTACCTTAGGTCCAGATCAGCTAGGAGGGGAAGGATTTCATCGAATCAATTTGATCATGACTATTTTTGGAATCATGCTCTTGTATGGCGGTATTAAGGCATTGTTTTCCGCTGAAGATGACGATAATCAAGACTTTAGTAACTCCTTTGGTGCCCGATTCGTTCGAAAGTACTTCCGTGTATTGACGAAAGATGCATCCGATTCATTTTGGATAAAGCGAAACGGTAAAGTATTCTTTACGAGGTTATTTATGGTGCTTTTTATTGTAGAGACAACCGACTTAATTTTTGCCATCGATTCCATTCCTGCTATTTTTTCAATTGCACCAAACGATCCCCTCATTCTTTATACTTCCAACATTTTCGCGATTTTCGGATTACGTTCCATGTATTTCCTTTTAGCCAATTCAATGGATAAATTCGAGAAACTGAAATACGGTATTTCGGTAATTCTCGCCTTTATTGGATTTAAAATGCTGATTGCTCCCATGTACCACATAGAAACCATTGTTTCATTAGGTGTGATTCTAGGTACCTTGCTGATTTCGGTTGTTATTTCTGTTCGAACCGCCGATTAGAATAAGGTGCAAGCTCCTTCCTCAGAATCAGTTACTTGACGTCGAAACACTCCGAATAACTCTCGGCCTAAGCCAACTTGATCTGTACTTTCTTTGATAGCTGCAGCGCGTTGTGCAAAATCTGACTCATGACATGTTAAGGTTCCCGCTACACAGTTCAAGGTGAGTAAATCACCAGTTTTAATTTTCCCAATCGATCCGCCTTTACTCGCTTCTGGACTCATGTGAATTGCTGCAGGAACTTTACCTGAGGCTCCGCTCATGCGACCGTCGGTGACCAAAGCCACCCGAAATCCTTTCTTTTGTAAAATCGTTAGGGTAGGAGTTAATTGATGTAATTCTGGCATGCCCTTGTGTGCCGGGCCTTGAAACGGAAGCACAGCAATGAAATCTTTGTTGAGTTCGTTGTTTTTGAACGCTGTAATTAACTCCTGCTGTTCATTGAATACGATGGCAGGTGCTTCAATGATAAGGTGCTCCGAAGAAACTGCTGCGGTTTTAACAACACTTCGTCCAATATTTCCTGTGATGATTTTTATTCCGCCATCTACAGAAAAAGGATTACTTGCATCTCGGATTATTGAATCATTAAGCGATTCCTTGGATCCTTCTCTCCATGCTAATTTATTGGAAAGAATATATGGTTCTTGCGTAAATTTTGTTAGCCCTTTTCCGATAATGGTTGTAACATCTTCATGCAGTAACCCATGTGTAAGTAAGGTGTGTATAACAAATCCCATTCCTCCGGACGCATGGAAGTGATTCACGTCTGCAGCACCATTCGGATACATACGCGTAATTAATGGAATAACTGC
The DNA here is from genome assembly GCA_040383285.1 of Crocinitomicaceae bacterium. Taxonomy (GTDB): domain Bacteria; phylum Bacteroidota; class Bacteroidia; order Flavobacteriales_D; family Crocinitomicaceae; genus UBA952. The sequence continues at coordinate 9,409 of JBEIDV010000045.1, forward strand.
TGAAAGATCCGACATGTCTTCCCAATTAATTATAATTCCAGCGGCTTTTGCCATGGCAATTAAATGGATGGTGTGATTCGTTGATCCACCCGTAGCCAAAAGTCCAATGATACCGTTCACAATTGTTTTTTCTGTGACGATATCCATTAATAAATTGGAACCCTTACGCGCATTTTCAGCCGCCACACGCACAGACTCTTCGGTTAGTAGATCACGCAAAGCTGTTCCTGGATTGACAAAACTTGATCCAGGTAATTGCAGTCCCATGATCTCCATGAGCATTTGGTTGCTATTTGCCGTACCATAAAAGGTGCATGTTCCCGGGGAGTGATATGAATCGGATTCTCCTTTTAACAGTTCTGCACGTCCAATTTTTCCTTCGGCAAATAACTGACGAATATTTGATTTTTCTTCATTTGAAATTCCAGTCGGCATTGGTCCGCCCGGTACAAATACTACCGGTAAATGACCAAATCGAAGACTTCCCATAAGCAATCCGGGTACAATTTTATCGCAAATCCCAAGACACATTACCGCGTCAAATACATTGTGTGACAATCCAACAATCGTAGACATGGCAACCACATCCCTTGAAAAAAGGGAAAGGTCCATCCCGTCTTGACCCTGGGTTACCCCATCGCACATCGCGGGAACAGCTCCAGCTACTTGTGCAACTGCATGATGAGTTGTAGCATATGATCGGATTTGCTTTGGGTAATCTTCATACACCTTATGTGCCGAAAGCATATCATTGTAGGAGGTAATGATTCCAATGTTCTTCAGCTCATTTTCTGCCAATGCATCTTTTTCATGCGTACTGCACCCCGCATAAGCATGGGCTAAATTACCACAGCTCATAGCCGAACGAGCTACTCCATCGATACGAGCTTGTTGCATTTGATTCATATACGCGCTGCGAGTTTCAGCGCTTCTTGCGGTGATTCGTGCGGTTATTGCTTCTATGGTAGAATTCAACTTCATGGGGCGTAATATATTTCTGTCAGGTTATCGACAATATAAGAAATTGGTGTTTTTTCTGCTGGAGATGCCTTAAGTTTCTCTAGTTTGTCTTTTCCTGTAATGAGTAAAATACGGTGTTCAATGGATTCAATGAACGCCAAATTAGTGGAAATGCGTTTTGTTGGATGACTGGGGGCATTGGTTCCCAAGCAGCCACATTCTGTTGCAAGTAAACCTTGTTCAGAGGGCTCATCATTCGGGAATAATGAGGCAAAGTGACCGTCACCACCCATTCCTAGTAAAATAACATCGCCGTGGACAAATTTGTGATAAGTTTGATTGCATTGCGCGATGCTTTGTGCATAATCCAGTGGGTTTTTCACCATGGGTTCGAGGGTGAAATCTGCTTGATTTTTAAAAATGTTCCGAATTAGACCTTCATTCGATGCGGGATCTTGAACAGGAACAAAGCGGTCGTCGACCAAGCCAAATGCTATCTTCGAAAAATCTAAGCTTGAATCGGATAGCATTTCGTAAACCGGCATCGGAGTGCCACCACCAGACAATAAGACGGTTGCATTTCCTTTGCGTTCTTGAGCCTTATTGATTAATTCGGATATCCGTTGAGTAAGGCTGTTGAATGCTTCCTCCCTCGAATCAAATGAAATTAGTCTTTCCATGATTTTGTTATCCATGTTGCACCCTTTTCAAGAATTAAATCGCCAGGACCCCATGTGCCTGCTTCGTAAAGTACATTGGGTTGATTGCTGAGTTTCCAGCTGTCAGTCACGGTTTCTATCCACTGCCATGCGGCCTGTAATTCATCTTGACGCATAAATAATGTTTGATTTCCACGGATAACGTCCATGAGCAATCGCTCATAAGCCTCAGGTAAACGCTCTTTGAAAGAATCCATGTAGTCAAGTTTCAGTGCAATGGGCTTATAACGATAACCCCCAGGACCTGGAACCTTGGTCATTTGAACGAGTTCAATGCGCTCTTCCGGTTGTAGACGAATGATTAGCTTGTTGTTGTTAAGTTTTTCTTTCGAAGGAAAAATGTTATGCGCGATTTCTTTGAAATTAATTACGATCTCAGAATAACGCTTTTTCATTCGTTTTCCCGTACGCAAATAGAACGGCACATTCTTCCATCGGAAATTATCAATGTAAGTTTTTATGGCAACAAAGGTTTCTGTTTTTGAATTGTATTTACCAATGTCCTCCAAATAAGAGCTGACCTGTTCTCCTTGGACATTACCTCGCGTATATTGTCCTTTTACGGTATCCGTAATTGCGGCTTGCTTAGTCATGGGTCGAAGTGCCTTGAGTACTTTCAGCTTTTCATTTCGAACCTCGTCTGCTTCAATAATATGAGGAGGTTCCATGGCCACAAGACAAAGCAATTGTAGTAGGTGATTCTGAACCATATCCAACAAGGCACCGCTCTTGTCGTAATAATCAGCTCGCTGCTCAACACCTAAACTTTCCGACACGGTAATTTGGATGTTGTCAATACTGATGGAATCCCATGTGCGTTGGAAGAGGTTATTCGCAAACCGAAGTACCATTAAATTCTGAACCGTTTCCTTTCCTAAATAATGATCAATTCGATATACCTGATGTTCGTCAAATGCACGCGTTATCTCCTCATTGATTTGTTTGGACGATTCAAGGCTGTTGCCTAA
>JBEIDV010000046.1:0-12047 GCA_040383285.1 Crocinitomicaceae bacterium
AAGCACTAATTAAGTAAAGTAACTTTAATAAGAATAAGCATCCTTCGGTTGAGGGGTGCTTTTTTTTTACTGATAAGCTGAACTGAACGATAGCGTGGGCGTTGTACTAACGCGTATAAACATAGTACAAAATATTCGCACCCATCTTTAAGGCTTGCTGACGTTTATCGTCGGGATCGTTGTGTACCCGTTGGTCTTCCCAACCATCACTCAAATCTGTTTCATAGGTGTACAACAGGACCAAACGTTCTTCATGAAAGATTCCAAATGCTTGTGGGCGTTTACCGTCGTGTTCATGAATTTTCGGCAATCCGTTCAGTTTGTATTTTACAGAGAAAATTTCATGAGTTGAAGGAAGCTCTTGCAAATCATGTTCTGGGAAAATCTTCTTTATTTCGGTTCGTACATATTCATCCATGCCATAGTTGTCGTCAATATGCAAAAATCCTCCGCCCAAAAGATAAGTCCTTAAATTAGAAACTTCAGCACGCGAAAACACTACATTTCCGTGTCCTGTCATGTGCACAAACGGATACAAGAAAATGTCTTTGCTTCCCGCATCTACATATGGAACCTCTTTTGCGATTTGTGTTCCAATATTTTGATTACAAAATTGAACCAGGTTCGGTAGGGCAGTAGGGTTCGCATAATAATCTCCCCCTCCGTTGTATTTTAATACCGCTAACTTATAACTGTTTTGTGTTTGACCAAGCAATATATAGCTTATCAGAATTAGGGAAAATGTAATGGTTGTCCTCATGGCTACAACAAAAATAGGATTTTCCTGAAAGGGTAACATCGCTATTAACATTTTTAATGGAATTGTGTAAAAATTACCTTGCATGAAATGATTCGTCGTGCCTGTTTTTAAGCTAATTTTGTCCACAATTTATACAGTCGCAAGCTTAAATTGTAAACATGCCAAAAGACACCTCCATTTCATCTGTTTTAATTATCGGTTCTGGTCCAATTGTGATTGGTCAGGCCTGTGAATTTGATTACTCTGGATCTCAAGCCGCTCGCTCACTGCGCGAGGAAGGAATAGAAGTAACCCTCATAAATTCTAACCCGGCAACCATCATGACCGATAAGGTTGTTGCGGATAACGTATACCTCTTACCCTTAGAAACTGAAAGTATTGTTGAAATACTATCAAAGCATAAAATAGATGCGGTCCTTCCGACGATGGGTGGCCAAACTGCCTTGAATCTATGCATTGCCTGCGACGAACTCGGAATTTGGGAGCAGCATGGGGTTAGAATTATTGGCGTGGATATTAAAGCCATAGAAATTACAGAAAACCGAGAGGCTTTTCGTGATTTAATGACCGAGATCGGTGTGCCCATGGCGCCACAAAAAACTGCAAAATCCTTTCTTGAAGGGAAAGAGATTGCCCAAGAATTTGGATTTCCTTTGTGTATTCGTCCGAGTTACACCCTGGGGGGGTCAGGAGCTTCTATTTTGTATAAACCAGAGCAATTTGATAACCTTTTGGAGCGTGGACTGGAATTATCGCCTATTCATGAGGTAATGATCGATAAAGCCTTAATCGGGTGGAAGGAGTATGAGCTAGAATTACTTAGAGATGCCAACGATAATGTCGTAATTATATGTTCTATCGAGAATTTTGACCCCATGGGAATCCATACGGGGGACTCAATTACCGTGGCTCCGGCAATGACCCTATCAGATACAACGTTTCAGAAAATGCGCGATATGGCCATTAAAATGATGCGTTCGATTGGTAATTTTGCGGGAGGATGTAACGTGCAATTTGCGGTATCTCCAGATGAAAAGGAAGATATTATTGCCATTGAGATTAATCCTAGAGTTTCGCGCTCTTCGGCCTTGGCCTCTAAAGCAACGGGGTATCCTATTGCAAAAATCGCATCTAAATTAGCGATTGGGTATCATTTGGATGAACTTCAAAATCAAATCACCAAGACAACTTCTGCTTTATTTGAACCAACCTTGGACTATGTCATCGTAAAAATCCCGCGCTGGAACTTTAATAAATTCCCAGGAACTAACCGTGAATTAGGCCTTCAAATGAAGTCGGTCGGTGAGGTGATGGGCATTGGACGATCCTTTCAAGAAGCACTCCAAAAGGCTTGTCAATCCTTGGAAATTAATAGAAACGGCTTAGGGGCAGACGGTAAGGAATTGACCAACCAGAATGAAATATTGAATAGTTTGGAAAAACCAAGTTGGAATCGGTTGTTTCACATATACGATGCCATAAAATTGGGGATTCCTTTTAAAACCATTGTAGAGAAAACTAAAATCGATATATGGTTCTTGAGACAAATTGAAGACCTGATCAAATTGGAGCGCAAAATTGAACGGCACTCCATTGAAAATATCTCAACGGATTTATTGTTCGAAGCCAAGCAAAAAGGCTATGCAGATCGACAAGTAGCGCATTTGTTGCGTTGTCTTGAATCTGAGGTGTATGCTAAACGAACGGAATTAGGAATTCAACGCGTATACAAATTAGTTGACACCTGCGCGGCAGAATTCGAAGCACAAACCCCATACTATTATTCAACCTTTGAGTTTGAAAATGAGAGCGTGGTCAGTGATCGCAAAAAAGTAGTAGTTTTAGGCTCGGGTCCTAACCGTATTGGACAAGGAATTGAATTTGATTATTCGTGCGTGCATGGGGTATTGGCAGCGCGTGAGTGTGGGTATGAAACGATCATGATTAACTGTAATCCGGAGACCGTTTCTACCGATTTTGATACCGCGGATAAACTATATTTCGAACCGGTATTTTGGGAACATATTTATGATATCATTCAGCATGAAAAACCTGAAGGGGTGATTGTTCAGCTCGGTGGACAAACGGCGCTTAAATTAGCAGAGAAATTACAGCGATATGGAGTTAAAATTTTAGGAACTAGCTTTGATGCCTTGGATTTAGCAGAGGATAGGGGGCGGTTCTCGAAATTATTAGAACAACATAATATCCCGTTTCCTCAATATGGTGTGGTAGAAAGTGCAGAACAGGCGCTTGAGTTGGCTGATGAATTAGGATTTCCGTTGTTGGTTCGCCCGAGTTACGTTTTGGGTGGACAGAAAATGAAAATTGTAATTAACAAAGAAGAGCTTGAACACCACGTCGTAGATATAATCAATGAAATGGGAAGTAATCAGATTTTGTTAGACCATTTCTTAGGGGGCGCGATTGAAGCAGAAGCAGATGCGATTTGCGATGGAGAAGATGTGTATATCCTTGGAATCATGCAACACATTGAACCTGCGGGGATTCACTCCGGAGATTCCTATGCGGTGTTGCCACCATACAACCTTGGCGATTTTGTGATGACACAAATTGAAGACATCACGCGGAAAATAGCCGTAGAATTACGCACGGTTGGGTTGATTAATATTCAATTTGCCATCAAAGACGATAAGGTCTATGTAATTGAAGCCAATCCACGCGCTTCTAGAACGGTTCCATTTATTGCTAAAGCCTACGATGAGCCTTATGTAAACTACGCAACGAAGGTGATGCTCGGTGAGAAGAAGGTTAAAGACTTTAATTTCAATCCTAGAAAAGAAGGATATGCGATTAAAATTCCCGTATTCTCGTATGAGAAATTCCCCGATGTAAAGAAGGAGCTTGGACCAGAAATGAAGTCAACGGGTGAAGCAATTCGTTTTATAAAAGACCTTAAAGATCCGTTCTTTACCAAGGTGTATTCCAAGCGGAATATGCACCTTTCTAGGTAATATGGGAATTGTAAAAAAGGATGCCTTACGTACCACATTAATCTCTTATGCAGGGTTAGTTCTTGGGTATGTTAACAAGGCCTTTCTATTCATTATATTTCTATCTACGATTGAGATTGGATTAGTTAATTTATTGACTACTACAGGATTGCTCTTTGCTCAATTAAGTAATCTTGGTAGCATCTATGTGACCTGGAGGTTTTTTCCTTTTTTTAGAAACGAAGCAAAAAAACACTACGGTTTTCTGCTTTTTAATGTGCTCATTGTTTGTTTTGGCATTTTGCTTTTTACCCTCTTGTTTTGGGTGTTTAATGCTGAGATTGGTGCCTATTTTCAAGATAAATCGCCCTTATTCAATCGCTTTGCGTGGTGGGTGATTCCCGTTGGTATTGGCAATGTGTTGTTTATGCTATTTGAGAACCACATGCGGGGAATGTTTAAAAATATTCTCCCCGTTTTTTTGCAGGATATAGGGCTAAGAGTTGTAACAACGATACTGCTTGTAGTATATGCGTTAAATTACATTTCGTTTGAAGTATTTTTAACAGCGCTAATGGTTAGTAATCTACTGCCAGCCATGGTGTTAATGGGATATTTGGTTTATCATCAAGAGCTACATTACTCCTTGAAACACATTACAATTCCTAGGCGATTTAGGAAGATTATCGTTTCGTTTAGTTTGTTTTCCTATGTAAATACCCTAGCTACTATGGTTGTTGTTACGATGGATGCGGTAATGATTGGCGGTATGATTGGGCTTGCCGCTACCGGAATTTACACCACCATGGTACAAGTGACGAGTGCTGTGCTAATTCCTTTTCGTGCCATGACGCGAGTGAGCTCGCCCATTGTGGCTAAGCTCTGGAAGGAAAAAGATATGAAGGGTCTTCAGGCAATCTATCAAAAGTCAAGCGGAGCTGGGCTATTTATTGGGTTATTGTCCTTCTTGGGCTTATGGTTGCCGGTACATGAGTTGTTTTCTTTTTTAAAACCAGAATTCAATGCGGGGATACCTGTCTTGTTTTTCTTACTCTTGGGTAGGGTAGTGGATATGTATTGCGGACTCAACGGGATCATTTTTGCTACCTCTAGAAAATACAAGTATGATTTGTTATTTACCGTTTTTCTGTGTGTGGGTATTTATGGACTGAATCGGCTCTTGATTCCTAGTTATGGCATCGCAGGAGTTGGTTTTTCTACAGGCTTTATTTTTGTTTTCTATAATGTCGCGCGCTCGATGTATATTTTTTGGGCGTATAGGCTAAATCCTTTTCATTGGGGACACGTAAAGCCCTTGTTGGTTTTTCTTGGGGTGCTCGTTGTTTATTATATTGGCGTGTATTTTTTTCCTTTTTATTCCGAATCCACAACGATTTATACGGTTATTCGTATATGTTGCATCGAGGTATTAGTTTTCGGAGGATTTGTTTTTCCAGTACTTTGGTTTAATTTGGAGTCTGAGACCGCTGGATACGTTCGAAGTTTTGTTCAAGCAGTTAAATTAAAGGTTTTAAAGTTGTAATTTTATACGTCATGAGAAAAGGAATTTATACATTGTTGATCCTAGTTTTTACTGTTATTCATTCATTTACAGAGGCTCAGGATATGGAAATTGATGACTCCTTTGTGTTTGAATTGGGATTACCAAACGGGTTTGTAAATGCACCATTTAAGAACATCATGCAAGGCGTGGTATATGTTTCACCGATGTATCAATACACCCTCAAATCAGGTATTCTTTTTGGTGCGGGGGTACATTATTCTTATTTCAATATAAACCAATTTAGAATTAATCAAAACATAAGCGGTGGCATGCATAATGGTGCTGCATTTATAAAATTGGGACATGAGAAATTTTGGACGCCAGGTTTGGCCACGGATATTGGAGTGAAGGCTGGATTTGCACAAAGTGCCTTTGTAACGGATACCCTAAAGAGTATGGGAATCACCTATAATTCAAAGCAATCTGCATACATAGAGCCGAATATAGGAATTTGTCTTGCCGCTGATGTGAATGCGTCTTTTCGCTTAACGCTTGGATATGCATTTTATGGATTTGGGTATAAACCTTGGGACATCGGAATTAATTCTAACCTGGGGTATTCTGCCAGTGAATTAAATAAAGTTACTTCATACCTCATTGTTGGCTTTGGGTATTCACGCTATTTTAATGGCAAGAAGAGTTCTAATTCAGGTTGGGACGAAGAGTAGGCACCTGCCTTAATCCTATTATTTCTGTACAATTATTTTAACACCTTCGGTAAGCTTATCACCAAATTCGCCTTTCAGCAGGTAAGTGCCGTTTGCTAGATGAGATAAGTCAACTTCTTCACGGTTTCCAATGGGTTGTTCGTGTACCTGATTGCCTTGTAGGTCAAATACATGTAATTTACCTTGCTCTTGTCCTGCATTACTGATTTCAACAGTGACTTTATCAGCGGTTGGATTGGGAAAAACCTTGGCAATATAAATCGAGGTTTGTGATGTTCTCCGAGCAAAATAAAATACAATGCCACCCGTAACTAATAAGGCCATAATACCAATCCCACCGTTTACTAGCATTTGACGTTGATTTTCTTGTGCTAATTTTTCTTGTTGAATAATTTGTGCTTCCTCCTGTGCTTTTTGGACTGCCTCTGCTTGTTTTTTAGTGGTATAAACTACTGCATTTGAGTCTAGGGTATAGTGTTCTTCTTCACTCACAACCTTAGTGCCATCATTGAGGAAGGAGATTTCAATGGATCGTTCGGTTGAATTGTTTTCTAAGTTTGGAGATTGGTAAACAACATCATAAAACGATTGGAGTTTTTCACTAATTTTTTCATAAATAAGCGATAACGATTTGGCAGAATTAGCAAAGTAAAACTGACCTCCAGTAGCCGTCGCCAACTGCTCAAGATCACGTTGATTAACATCTCCCAATCCTACGATATAAACGGGGATATCAACGGATTTTGCTTTATTTATTACCGTATTCAAACTGGAATATGAGGCGTTATCATTCCCATCGGTTAAAGCCACAACCACATTTACGCCATCTGCATTTTCTACTTGTTTTAAACTGGCAAGTATGGCATCGTAAAAGGCCGTTGTACCATCCGACTTCATTGATCTAATCTTTCGTTTTATTTTGCCAGCTTGGTTTGTTAACCCCAATTGATAATCAACGGTAGTGGAAAATCCTACGACACCAATATTGTCTTTGTCGAAATTAAAAGATTCAACGAATTCCAATAATGCATTTTTCGCCAAGGTAATTGGCTGAACGTATCCTTTAGGAAAGGAGTAATTACCATATTCATCAACAGGTATTTCGCTTATGTCGTATCCTAATTGGTTTATTTTACGTTCATCAAATTGCATTGATCCGGAATGATCTACTACAATACCGATATTAATCGGTTTCTTTTTAGAAAGTTCTTGAATGGAGATAACTTGACAGTTTTCATCATTTTCTTTAACCGTCATGTCCTTTTTCTTAAGCCCAAATACTGGGTTCCCATTATTTTTCTCCGCTCGAAACACAACAGAAACATTAGGGAAGTCATCTTGATAAACCCCAAGAATACTGATGTTAACGTCTTTAGAAGAAATATTTCCTTTGATTTTCTTATCCTCCTGACCAAACGTTAATCCGGGTAAAAGTATGGCCAATAAAATGTACTTCTTCATGCCTTTAAGTTTTATAATTGCAAATAAAATGAACAACTATTTAATGCTTAAATGGTTACAAGGTTGTAAAGAAAATGAAATTTTAACTGGTTGACTTAGTAAGTAAGAGCCCCTCAAAATTACGTCTGTATCGCTCCAACGTTATACCGTTTCGTAGGTTTAGCGTGGTTTGCCATTGAAATTCCCATTGAAATCACCTTACGAGTTTCTACAGGATCAATGATTGCATCAACCCATAGTCGACTTGCTGCATAATATGGAGAAATCTGTTCGTCGTAGCGAGACTTAATTTTAGTGTATAACTCGTTTTCTCGTTCCGGTGTGATTTCTTCACCCTTGGCTTTTAATCCAGCCACTTCAATTTGTAACAAGGTCTTAGCTGCCGCAGCGCCGCTCATTACCGCGATTTCTGCCGTTGGCCAAGCTACAATCAATCGAGGGTCGTAGGCTTTTCCACACATCGCATAGTTGCCTGCGCCGTAAGAATTCCCCATCACTACCGTGAATTTAGGAACCACACTATTCGACATGGCATTCACTAATTTAGCGCCGTCTTTGATGATTCCACCATGTTCACTTTTGGAACCCACCATAAACCCAGTTACATCTTGTAAGAACACTAATGGAATCGCTTTTTGGTTGCAATTCATTATGAACCGAGCCGCCTTATCTGCTGAATCGGAATAAATAACGCCTCCCATTTGCATTTCTCCCTTGGCTGATTTTACGATTTCACGGTTATTTGCCACGATACCAACACTCCATCCATCGATGCGCGCATACGCGCAAAGAATGGTTTTACCATACCCTTCTTTATATTCTGTGAACGTGGACCCATCAACCAAACTCTTGAGTATTTCACGCGTATTGTACGGTTTTGATCGTTCATCCGGCATTAATCCATAAAGCTTTTCGGCAGGCTCCAGCGGCGCTTCGGCAGCAATTCGGTCGTAACCTGCATGTTCCGTTTGTCCAATGCGCGACATTAAATCACGAATGGTAGCAAGGCATTCCTGGTCTGAATCAACATTATAGTCGCAAACACCGGATATTTCTGTTTGTGTGGAAGCTCCACCTAAGGTTTCGTTATCAATTGTTTCTCCAATTGCCGCTTTTACGAGGTATGATCCGGCTAAGAAAATGGTGCCCGTTTTATTGACAATCAAGCTCTCATCTGACATAATAGGCAAATAGGCCCCTCCGGCCACACAACTTCCCATCACGGCCGCAATTTGGACTATTCCCTCTGAGCTCATCACCGCATTATTGCGGAATATTCGTCCGAAATGTTCCTTATCTGGAAATATCTCATCTTGCATCGGTAAATACACCCCTGCTGAATCAACAAGATAAATGATGGGTAAGCGATTCTCCATGGCGATTTCTTGCGCACGAAGGTTCTTTTTTCCTGTAATTGGAAACCAGGCACCTGCCTTTACGGTAGCGTCATTCGCCACCACGATGCATTGTCGTCCCGCGACATATCCGATGACCACTACGACACCGGCGCCAGGGCAACCACCATGCTCTTTGTACATACCGTGTCCGGCAATTGCTCCGATTTCTACGCGATCGGTATTGGGGTCCAGTAGTAAGTCTATTCGCTCTCGGGCGGTAAGTTTTCCTGCTTCATGCAGCTTATCGATGCGCTTTTTTCCTCCACCAAGGTATATTTTCTCGAGTTCTTGTTCCAAATTTCTAATGCGAAGGCGCATACGGTCTTCGTTAAAATTGAATTCCAATTCCTTGTTTGAAATGGCCATGGTCGTTTTTTTAACAAAGATACGGATTGGGAATCAAAGTTCGAATTCCTTACCTTTACAGCATGTGGAATACTGTAAAAGGGTTGGCCAACTTAAAGGCCTATTTAGTGATTTTTGGTGTGTTATTGGCAGGTTTTGGAGCTCAAGCCTACCTAAAAAATGTACCGACTGGCTTGTTTGAATCGCTTCGATTCATCTTAATTATTTTGCTTTTTATAATCTCATTCGTTCGTAAAAAGATGTCACTATGGATTTTTAGTGCCATGGTTTTAGGGATTGAGGTTGGGATGGATTTTCCTTCGTTTGCTTTAGAAATGGAACGCCTTGCAAAAATTTTCCTTCGCTTAATTAAGACCTTAGTAGCCCCCTTAATTTTCGCCACCTTGGTGGTTGGCATTGCTGGACATAGTAACCTCAAGCAAGTAGGGCGGATGGGATTAAAAAGCATCATATATTTTGAAATCGTTACCACCTTGGCCTTGTTTATTGGTTTAATGGCCATCAATATCACTCAGGCTGGTAAAGGGGTTCAGGTAGAAGTGAATGAAAAAGTCAAAGAAAAAAGTACTGAATTATTAGCACAGCGATCCGAACATAAGGATCACATTGTGGAGATTTTCCCTGAGAATATTGCTAAGTCTATTTCGGAAAATTCAGTGCTTCAAATTGTTGTTTTCTCTGTGATTTTTGCCATAGGCTTAGGTATGGTAAAAAATGAGCAGCATAAGCTGACCATGCTTCGGATGAATGAAAGCTTAGCGGAAGTCATGTTTAAATTTACCGATATTGTCATGTACCTTGCACCGTTAGCCGTATTCGGAGCTTTGGCTTCTACCGTCGCTAAATCCGGTGTTGATGTGTTGATGTCGCTCATGAAATTGGTCGGTACCCTTTATGTTTCTTTGGTAGTATTTGTACTTCTTGTTTTATTACCGATTGCCTTACTCGCTAAAATACCAATTCGTAAATTCTTGAATGCAGTCTCTGAGCCTGTTTCTTTAGCTTTTGCTACGGCAAGTAGCGAAGCAGCACTGCCAAAGGCGATGGAAAATTTGGAGCAATTTGGAATACCTAAGCATATTGTTGGATTCGTTATTCCTACAGGGTATAGCTTTAATTTAGATGGCACCACCTTGTATTTATCATTAGCTTCTGTCTTTATTGCACAAATGTCAGGAATCAATTTAAGCATTGGGGAGCAAATTTCGATTTGCCTCGTGTTAATGTTAACGAGCAAAGGTGTTGCGGGAGTTCGAGGGGCTTCGTTCGTGATTTTAGCAGGTACAGTTGCCTCCATGGGCTTGGATCCAGAAAAGGCAAGTGTGATTCTAGGAATCGATGCGGTGATGGACATGGCTCGTACTTCTGTCAATGTATTGGGGAATTGTCTTGCCACCGCAGTGATTGCGCGTTCAGAAGGAGAATTAGAACACATAAACGCATGAAAAAATTAATCGGTTTATTTTTATTACTCGGTTTCAATGGACTAGCGCAGCCCTGTGTTGACCCTGCCTTGATTGATTCTATGGCGATTTGTCCCATGGTGTACAATCCGGTGTGCGGCTGCGATGGGGTAACCTATGCGAATGACTGTATTGCTACCACGTCGGGTGGGGTAACGTCATGGACACCTGGTCCCTGCAATCAAAATAATTGCATTGACCCTTCTCAAATTGATGTTTCCGTGTTATGTCCAACCGTTGTGGATCCAGTGTGTGGGTGCGATAGTATGACCTATAACAATTCCTGTGAGGCCTTTTATTATGGAGGAGTTACCTCATGGACTCCCGGTCCGTGTGAACCTTTGGAATTAGATACCTGTATGGAAGTTCCTTCGGGAGTTAACTTTGGTTTGTGTGCCATGCCCTTAGGTATAATTAGACAAAATGATTCATGTTTTTCCGTTTCAGGATGCAGTATGATTGGTAGCAATGGAGTTGATTATAGCGGCTATTTCTACAACAGTTTGTATGCCTGCAATAGCTTGTGTATGAATGATACCTTAGTAACCTTAGAATGCATTGATTCGAATTTAATTAATTTAAATGTGCTTTGTCCAGGGGTAATTGACCCCGTGTGTGGTTGCGATTCGGTGACGTATCAAAATTCTTGCATTGCAATTAACTACTACGGTGTTTCTAGTTATCAGCCGGGAGAATGCCCGGGGGTAGGAATTCATGAGGCAGATTTCATGAAGTTGCTGCTCTTTCCCAACCCAAGCAGCGATAAAATATACCTGAATGGTAATCAACTGAGTGAGGTAAAAACCTATCAAATCTATTCCATGGAGGGAAGAAAAATATATGAGGCGAACTTTACACAGGCTATTGATGTATCCATGCTGAATGCAGGGAAATACATACTGCACTTGAACTTAATCTCAGGTCAGGTGATGATTGAGTCTATCATTAGGGAATAAAACAACATTATACGCACAAAAAAAGGGAACCCGAAGGCTCCCTTTCTTTTAAAGTAATCTTTTCTTAGTTTACTTTTCCGCTTAATTCAGCACCAGCTTTAAAGCGAACTGATTTCTTAGCAGCAATTTTAATAACTGCACCAGTTTTAGGGTTTCTTCCGTTTCTTTCTTTACGATCTGAAACTGAAAAAGAACCGAATCCTACTAAAGAGATACGGTCTCCTGATTTCAATGCACCAGTTGAAACATCAACAAACGCATCAAGCGCTCTTTTTGCATCAGCTTTTGACAAATTAGCAGCAGCTGCCATTGCGTCGATTAATTCTGCTTTGTTCATAATTAATTTTTTTAAAAGGTTAATAAAAACGTTTAACGGGACAAATATATCTGAATATCTTTCCCGTAAACCTGTAGCCCTTGAAAAATCTAATAAAATGTTGAAAAAACCATATTTTTGT
>JBEIDV010000047.1:0-11918 GCA_040383285.1 Crocinitomicaceae bacterium
CCAATAAAATAATTTCATTGGCAATTTCACGTGAAGCTAATACATCTGCACACGTTGCTCCCACATTCCCAGCTCCTACAACAGTAACTTTCATAATTTCTCTAATTAACGATTTGTAAATTTCCTTTGCGAATTTACGACAACTGCATTAAATTTAGCTTCTCAAAACAAAAAATGTTTGCTAATTATTATAATTGAGGCAACGACATTAAAAACTAATACGTTAAGCAATAAAAGCCCTTGGAAACTGTAGAACTTAAAGAACTTGTTGCAGCGTGTGTGCGGAAGGAGCGAAAGGCCCAACATATGTTCTTTAAAACGTACTACGGCAAAATGCTTTCGGTATGTCTGCGCTATATTAAAGATCGAGACAGTGCTCAGGAAGTAGTTCAAGATGGTTTTATAAAGGTCTTTGATAAATTGGAATTATTTGACTTTCGGGGCTCAATCGAAGGATGGATGCGGCGAATTTTTTCGAATACTGCAATTGATGCGATTCGAAAAGCAAAACGCAATCCGTTTTTGTCTGACCAAGACAATGACTTTAAGATGCCTGAAGAAAATGCCATGGAGGAGCGAGAAGCCTTAGAAGAATTACAGGTGAAATATGAGGTTGCTAAAGACTGCATCGATCGATTATCTCCTGCATATCGGACCGTATTTAATTTGTATGTGTTCGAGGAATATTCTCACAAAGAAATCGCTGAAATCCTTGGGATTAGTGAAGGAACGTCAAAATCCAACTTAGCAAAGGCTAGAATGAATTTACAAAAAATGCTAGAAACGAAATATAAAAAAATCCAACACTGATGGATAAATTAGATAACCTATTTAAAAAAGCTATTGAATCACACACTGAACCGTATGATCCAAAGGCTTGGGAGGCCCTCGAGAAACGCCTAGATGGCCAACTGCCTCCAAAAACAAATCCGTTCAAAAAGTGGGGTCTTCCAGGAGCCGCTTTGGTGATTGGAATCTCTCTTGCTACCTGGTATTTAACGGATTCTTCAACTCCTGTATCTGCTCCTGTTTCTCCAAAAACAGCTACAACTGAGCATCCCAAGGCCGAGGTTAAAACTCATGTTAATCCGATAAAAAATACAAAGCAGCAACCTTCGATAACATTTCACGAGGAAACCAATGAACCGATTCCAAGCGTAAATGAGTTAACGATCATTGATACGGTTGAGCCACCAATTGTCAGCGAATCCCCATCCCTCAAGCAGGTAAACAACGATGAACTACCACCCAATACGCTTGAAGTTGTAGAGAGTCCTAAACCAAAAGCACTCAATGAGTATAACCCGATTCTATTGCCTACCTGTGCTGGAATATCTTCAGATGTGAAAAACACGAATGCGTTTGAGGTTACATTAAAGAGTGATCGCATGCTGCTTTCAATTGCACCTAATTCTAAGATAAAACTTGAATTGAGTGCCGGAAACATCGAAATTATAGACCCGAAAACAGGCGTAATACTTCAATCGAATGTGATATCCGGACCGAAGGGAGATCTTGTAATTGATGAGCTGATTTATGAAAATGGCTTGCCTGTTCAAGGAATTCATGTGAAGACAGAAGCCAACGTTCGCTACGTTCGCTACGGAAAACAAATTAAAGAAAATACCGGCAAAGAGCTAAACCTGCATGTGTTCGAAAAAGGAACAACGTTGATTCACATCGATTTAATGGATGACAACGGATGTACAAATGAACTCTCTGGATTGATTAATGTATCAGAAGACTATAATTTATTGGCGGTGAATGCATTTGAACCAACTTCTCAAGATGCACGTAAGAACACCTTTATGCCTTATGCCTTAACGCAGCGAGCCACACCATTCCGAATGATTGTTCTTGATCCGAATGATGGTGGAATTGTTTTTGAAAGTACCGATGCTACATTGCCGTGGGACGGAATAGATCGACGTTTTGGGAAAATGGCGGATTCCAATAAAGCGTATGTTTGGAAAGTAACCCTTTCTGAACCTAAAGCTGGTGAAAAATCAGAATACATGGGCACCGTGGTGCGTATGTAATAAATCACGCTAAGAAATGTTAAGTAAGGATTATTCTTAGGGATAATCCTTATTTTTGTTTAGTCGCTTATGGCGATGTTCATTATGCAAGTAATTAAGCGTCTTCCAACTCAATTAGCCAATCAAATTGCCGCAGGCGAAGTGGTTCAACGCCCTTCCTCTGTCGTGAAAGAATTGATGGAAAATGCCATTGATGCGGGCGCCACCGAGATTTCACTTAGCATAAAGGATGGTGGAAGAACGCTAATATCGATACAAGACAACGGTTCAGGCATGAATGCAGAAGATGCATTACTTTGTTTTGAGCGTCATGCTACCAGTAAAATTGACGCGATAGACGACCTGTTCAAATTAACGACCATGGGATTTCGCGGAGAAGCACTTGCTTCCATTGGAGCCGTTGCGCATGTATCCTTAAAAACAAAAAGAGAATCGGCGGTTACGGGCGTTCACATCAAAATGGAAGGCGGAAACATCGCATTAAACGAGGAGGTGGTTTGTTCAAAAGGCACCTTGATTGAAGTGAAAAACCTGTTTTTCAATGTACCAGCTCGCCGTAACTTTTTAAAATCAGACTCGATTGAATTTAATCACCTTGAAGATGCCTTTTTATATATAGCTATCGCTCATCCGGAGGTGAGTTTTATCTTGCATCATAACAATCAAGCAATCTATAACCTAAGCTCAGCTAATTTAAAACGCCGTGTCACGGATGTTCTTGGAAAAAATGCGGGCGACCGTGTTTTCCCTATTGAGTCGGAAACAGACATCGTGAAACTCACTGGGTTTATAGGTAAGCCAGAAACCGCAAAAAAAACACGGGGCAGTCAGTTCTTTTTTGTGAATAAGCGATTTTTTAAAAGTTCGTATTTTAATCACGCGGTATTGAAGGCTTTTGAAGGATTGATTCCGGAGAAAACACATCCTACGTATTTTATTTTTCTGGAGGTAGACCCTGCAAAAATTGATGTGAATATTCACCCTACAAAAACGGAAATAAAATTTGAAGAGGAACGGTTCATTTATTCAATCCTTCTAAGTACCATCCGTCAATCACTCGGGATGTTTAATCTGATGCCGAGTTTGGATTTTGAATTAGAAACTGCATTTGATCTACCGGCTGGATTTAATAAGCAACCCATTGTAGAACCAACTATTCAAGTGGACCCTAATTTCAACCCATTTAATCCGCAAGGTGGTGGTGGGAAATCAAATGGGTTTTCGAAAGGTATTAAGGAGCAAGGATTTGGATCCTCAACTCCAACTGAAGCGGATTGGCGATCGTTTTACACGATTAATGAAAGCCCTTTACCTGAACAACAAGAATTACCTGGTATCGCGGATGTACAAACCGTGGCTGATCTTTTATTGGTGGGGCGTTACATATTTACTCCAGTAAAAACAGGAGTAATGATGATTGATTCCAAACGTGCAATGGAAAGGATTTTGTATGATGAGTGTATTGAATCCTTTGTAAAGCATCCGTTAAATCAGCAAATGCTGCTGTTTCCTATCGAAAAAAACCTTGAAAAACAAGAGATGCGGATTGTATCGAATCATATAAAAACGTTTGAACAACTTGGATTTAACATCTCATTGCAGGAACAGGTATTACACATTTTGGGTGCTCCTGAAATATTACATGAAAATGGGGTCGTGCAATGTATTGAAGAATTAATTGACCGCGTAGGATATAGTGAGCAACATCAGGAAGATGTAGCGCATTCACTTGTACTACATATGGTTAAACATGCTGCTAGGTATCACCGAATAAGCAACAAATCAGAAGCTGAAATGCAGATTCAACGCCTATTTAGCAGTCCAGAACACACTTTGAGTCCCTCCAATGAGCCCATAATTCAAATTTTGGCTTTTGAACAACTAAATCAATTGATAAAATAACTTCATGTTAAATAACATTCCACAGGTTACCCGAAATTTATTACTCTTAAATATTCTAGTATTTATTCTCACACTAATTCTTGGAAGTAAGGGAGTCGATCTAAACCAGTTATTGAGTACACATGCTATTGGTTCTCCATTGTTTAAGCCCTATCAAGTAGTTACCTATATGTTTGCTCATGCAGATTTCTTACATATTTTAATGAATATGTGGTTGTTTGTCATGCTGGGAGGGTATTTAGAACGCTTATGGGGTCCGAAACGTTTTTTCATTTTCTTTTTACTTTGTGGATTTGGCGCTTTCTTACTTCAAAACGCGATGAGTGCGTACCAACTTTTTGATTTAAAGGCTAAGATTTCTGCTTCGGGCATTGATATTAGCACCATTAACTATTATATATCAAACACTACAAGTATTAAGGAATCATTGATCGAAATAAACGATATGGGTAATTTCACTCCATCGCAAGCATCATTAATCCTTGAATATATCATGTTGTCAAATGCTTCCATGTTGGGTGCCTCTGGTGCAGTTTTTGGAGTTTTGGCGGCCTTTGCAATCCTATTTCCTAACCAAGAATTCTTGCTTTATTTTGCTATTCCTGTCAAGGCTAAATTCTTAGTTGGCGGATATATAATTTATGAGATCTATCAGTCTTTTCAACACAATCCCAACGACCAAGTAGCTCATTTAGCGCATGTTGGCGGAGCCATTGCTGGGGCCCTTATCGTCTTATATTGGAGAAAAAAGGATCGAACCAATTTTTATTGATTGATAATGAAGCAGCGAAGTATCATAGAAGAGTTAAAATTTCAGCTTCAACATGGCAAAATGACAGTTCGGTTAATCATTATTAATGTTTCTATTTTCGTACTTATTTACCTTCTTGGATTCATAGAACGAATCATTGGAACTTCAAATTTAACATTAAGCGTATTCACTTTCCCTACCGATTTTGGTGAGTTCATTTTTAAACCCTGGACCTTAATCACGAGTATTATTGCACATGTTTCTTTGGGTCATCTGTTCTTTAACATGCTTTTCTTATTCTTTGCCGGAGCTATGTTCGAACAAATATTTGGAGCTAAAAAACTTCTAGTAACCTACCTTGTTGGTGGCGTAATTGGAAATGTATTCGAATTAATTGCTACCTTTTTAATTGCTGATTTTTCTCCCCCACATTATGTATTAGGAGCAAGTGGGGCAATAATGGCAGTTTTTACAGCCATCGCAGTTTACCGTCCCCAAACACCTATTTATTTATTTGGTATTGTCGCTATCCCAATCTATGTGCTTGCATTGTTCTTCTTAGCTAAAGATTTAATTGGTATTGGCGCTTCCGATGAAGTAGCACACTTCGCCCACTTGGGCGGTGCTTTTTTCGGTTTTTTAGCGGTTCAGAATATCCATAGTAACTCCAATGTGTTGAATCGAGTGAATGGATTGTTTAGCAAACGTAGCACACCCAAACCAAGAAAAAATAGTCGCTTTAAAACAGATGAGGTTTTTAATGCAGAGAAAAAGGCAACTCAGGAACGAATAGATGCTATTCTAGACAAAATATCTAAATCGGGCTATGAATCATTGAGCAGAGAAGAGAAAGATTATCTTTTTAATCAAGGCAAATCATGAAAATTATTGATCGCATCATACAGCTTGCACTTTGGATATCTTCTTCGATATTATTAATTTCCTATGCGACCCCATTTTTCCATCCAGCGAGCATTCCATGGCTCCCATTCATGGGATTAATGTATCCTGTATGGGTTTTCTCTTCAGTTATAATTACGACCATAGCCTTGATAAGAAAAATACCTTTTAAATATATTGGTGTATTTGTTCTTTTTATTGGGCTCGCATTTCACGTAAGACTCATTTCCTATAGCTTTTTCGACCCTGCACCTACAGAGAATTCCATTAAATTGTTAACCTATAATGTTCGACTTTTTGGTGTTTATGACGATACTACAACCCATAGCCGTGACAACATTTTTAAATTAATTCGTGAAGAGCAACCTGATATCGCTTGCTTTCAAGAATATTATAGACAAGATAAACCCACTTCGTTCGAAACATACGATTCGATTCGCCAAATCATGAATTCTATTGATTATCATGAACGTAGTGCCCATAATGAGCGAGGAAAACGGAATTTCGGGATTGCTATTTTCTCAAAATATCCAATGATTGCGCGAGGAGATGTTATGTTCGAAAGTCAAGGCACCATGGATTTTAATTATTGTGTTTTCGCAGATGTGGTATGCCGTAAAGATACGGTTAGGATATATAACGTACATCTTCAATCGATTAGGCTTAGCGAACCAGGATCCGTTCCAACGCGCGGCACCTTGTCGATGTTAAAGACAGGTATCAGGAAAATGAATAGTGCCTATATTAAACGCGCAGATCAAGCTAGAAAGGTCATTGAACATATGGAAAGCTCACCCTACCCTATCGTAGTATGCGGTGATTTTAATGATACTCCGATGTCATATACGTACCATCAATTTTACAAAAAAATGACCGATGGATTTCGAGAGGCTAGTTTTGGCCTAGGAGCCACCTATATCGGTCGAATTCCTGCTGGAAGAATCGATTATGTGTTCCATACGGATGAGTTATCTTGTTCTAATTTTAATGTGCATAAGGTTAGTTATTCCGACCACCGTCCAATAACCTGTACTATTAATTTTTCTAAGCCTTAAATGAAACGCATTCTGATTATTGATTGCGGAAGCAGCAAGGTCCCGCAATTAGAAGAAATCATTTACGAGTATTCCGATTTTGAAACCATACCTTTTTTTGACGTTACGGAGGAGACCATTAGTTCATTTAATGGAATAATTATTTCCGGAGCACCTATTCTAATTACAGAGGAAGACATGGAACCTTACCTAGACCAAGTCTCTTGGATTAAGACTACGGATAAACCTGTGCTAGGCATTTGTTTCGGTCATCAACTTATTGGTTTAACATATGAGGCTTTTGGCTCGCGCATGAAAGAATGTCGTTCCATGAACGAAATTGAACAATTTGTAGATTGTCCGCTGCTCTATCGATTACCCGATGTCTTTGATATGCAAGAAGATCACTGCGAAGGGATTTCGATTCCAAAAGAATTTGAATTAGTTGCTAATTCCGATGAATGCGTAAACGAAGTGATGCAGCATGAAACCCGTAAAATATATGGCGTACAATTTCACCCTGAGAGCTCTGGAAACTATGGGCATATTGTATTGGAAAACTTCGTCGAATTGTGTTAATGCCCAGAAACAAAAAGCATTTTTTTAGGGTCCAATACGGTTATTTTACGGGTATTAATTTCAATTAACCCTTCTTCTTTAAAGTCCTTCAATAAACGTATTAAGGTTTCAGTGGCCGTTCCAACAAAATTAGCCATATCTTCTCTTGAGAGATTAATGGGTTCATCTTGATAAACCTCCATTAAAAGCAACAAGCTGATTGCCAAGCGTTGTCGAACGGATTTCTGAGCCATGTTCGTGATAAAATCAGCACGATCAGTAAGCTCACGCGAAAGTTCTTTTAAAATCCCATTCCTCAACATAGGGTTGGTATCCAACATGGGAAGAAAATCTTCTTTCCTGATAAAGCAAATATTACTCTCCTCTAAGGTCTCAGCAGACACCTTATATGCTTCTTCAGCGAACATGGCACGAAAGCCAACTAATTCTCCTCCTTTCGCTATTTGAATAATCTGTTCCTTGCCCTCATCCCCTCTTTTAAAAATCTTAACCTTACCCTCGTTGATACAAAAAACCCCTCGAGGATAGGACCCTTCTACAAAAAGTGATTGATTTTTCTTGTAGTAATTACATGATTTATGATCTTCCAGGTGATTTATCTCCGCTTCAATTAATCCTCCGAGCAAATTATCTTTTCGATGCAAGCAGGTACTACACGAAACATTCCGGAAGTTATTTTCCAACATATAAAGCGATTATAATGCAAAGATAAGAATATTGAAGAGTTATCGAATTGCACGATGGTTGATAGGCGATTCGTCACACCCAGCGAAAACTTTTGAAGCACAAAAAAAGGCGTCCAAGGCCGCCTTTTAATAAACTATTTTGTACTGTTACAATTTCATGAATTTAACAGACTGGTTTTGTTTTCCAGAAACCAATTTGATGATGTACGTACCTGCAGGTAAATCTTCCGCATCAATAAATATCTCATTTTGACCCGATGGCATGTTTGATTTTTTAATCTGCTTAACCAAACGTCCTGTGATTGAGTATACTGCAACATCTACTGAACCACCTTTATTCAATTCAAATGAAAGCGTAGTATTTGCATTCGACGGATTCGGATAAGTTAACAACTTAGCCTCCATTGACGGGTTATTGTTGGTTCCGTGTTGGCCTATTCCAAGGTAAGCCTCAGTCTTCCAAATTCCACGTCCAAAGGTACCGATGTAAATTTCTCCAGGTCGGTTATTACCTTCTTCAAAGGTTCTCCAACTCTGACGTACTTCATAAACTGGTGTTCCTTCAAATCCTGCTGAGGCATTTTCCCAAGAAGCACCTCCATTTTCCGTAACGAACGCTCCTTCGGAGGTACCTACCACAATGATATTCGGATCATCGCGATCGATTATACCATCATAACATCCAGGTTGAGATCCCGGAATAATACTTCCAAGCGCGGTAAATGTTGGCGTGGCACCTGTAGCATTTAACGAACGACGGTTAGTTCCATTGAATCCGGCAAACAAAACGATATCATTTTTATCGGACGGATTAACCGCTACACCTTCATAATTCGAAGTTGAAATTTTGGTTGCCGTCGTATAAGTTGGGGTTGTTGCTTGAGCTCCCGTACCCACAAAGGCTACCTTATCTGTGAAATCTGGATCGCTAGAATACACACTTCCTAGGCCATTAATCCTCCAAACTCCATTACCAGCAACTACATAGCAATGTTCTAGATCACGAGAAAACTCTACATCAACGGAGCTGTTCGAGCCAATTCCTCTAGCAACACAAACCCATTGTACATTCGTTACCGCTAGGCGAAGTGCATTTCGTGTACCCCACAACTCACCTCCATTGGCATTCACATACACTAAAAACCAAGACTGGAATGGATCAGCTACTTTTAAGGTATCCCAAGCTACGTTGTATATTACTGTATCACTTCCCATTTCAACCAATTCACCCGTCGCTGCATTCTCACCATAGTTTATTCCATTGGCGGTTAAGGCCGGATTATATAATAAGGTGTCATCAAAATACAAGTCGGTTGCAGCAAAGTAATTGATTGAATCTCCAGAAGATAAACTTGGGATTCGTATTAAATCACCTGAATTATAATTCTTTGTTGCAATATAATTAACTGAATCTTCAGAATTTGGATCGAAATATTCAGCTAAAAACACTTCTGTGTGGAATGGGTGGAAAGGACTTCCATCTGTTCCTGGTGGATCATACGAACCAGGTAGGAGCGGCTCAAACGTACTCCACGTATTTCCTTTATCACCTGATCTCGAAATGTTGTTATAGTAAATAGTAGAAATCATCACTGCAGGGTTGAAGTAAGAAATCTCACACTCGAAACCATCACCTCCACCAACTTGTCTGAATTCTTGGTATGTAGATAATGTATGGTTATTGTACAAGGTTCCATTATCTTGGGTTCCCCCCATCACAGCACCGTCACGGTCAAATGCGATTCCATAAAACTGCGTTACATTGTAACCTCTGTTCGCTACAAACCATGTGTTTCCGTAATCTGTTGTAATACTCACCCCTCCATCATTTCCTGCATAAAAACGGTTATTACTATCCCATTTCATTTCATGATTATCAGCATGCACATAAATCGACGCATTTTGAGGAACAGACCATAATGAGATTTTTTGGAACCCTCCAGATGGTGGATTATTCACCGTTTGCTTCCAACGCCAAATATCGATACCACCAATTAAAATTTGCTCCGGATCATTTGGAACAACGGTAACTATCGAATTGTAGGTTCCTTGGTCACGGAAAATATCAAATTCACTTGGCGGACCAGAAGCTCCTACGAATTGTGTCCATGTTGCTCCATCATCGTGAGAAACGTGCATACTTAGTAAGTTCGAGTTTGTTCTTACTGCATATAGCGAATGATGATTTGAACTGTTTTTAATCGCTGAAACCGCAAACTCGATTCGAGGTGCATTAGACGGCACTAAATTATTAGCCGCTGTTCCTGATTTGTTAGAGAAATTCGCTCCACCGTCCGTAGAAACAAACGTTGTATTAGCACCAAATGCACAAACGATTATTTCACCGTCTTTCGATATTTCTAATGCGGTACATGTTCCTGCAGTAACAGGCACTGAAGTCATAGCTGCATCGCCAAGTTTCCATTTTTTCAAGCCTCCTGTTGTTGCCATCCACACATAGTTATCTACATCTGAACTCACCACCTGCGTACAATTGTTTGTGTTCGGAACATTGTCCCACGTTGCACCGAAATCTGTTGAATACCAGACCCCATTTCCACCCCATGGCTCTTGATTTGACCCTGTTGCCACATACAACACACCATCAATCGTTTGCGTCATGGAAGAAATAAACGGATTAGCTCCGGCATTAAAATATTCATCTACTCGATTCCAAATGTTTCCTTTGTTCAGTGAAACAAATAACCCTCCAGAAACACCACCAGCCCAAACACGATTAATGTTTGTACGGTCAATTTGTATAGCTCGGGTACGTCCACCAATGTTATCCGGACCTTCTTCGGTAAACGTAATATTCTTAGAACGCTCCATTTGAGCTACACGCTTACGGATTTCAATTAACTTGGCGTCTGTAACTTGCTGTCCCGTTTGAACGTCGACATAACGAGCTTTCAACCATGCCAATGCTTCATCAGCACCTTTTGTTTCTTTTCCGTTCGAAGCGAACAAGCCCAGGGTATTTTCTTCATATGACCCTAAGTTTGATTTGCGCCATTCGTTTAGGCCTACCCCCTGCTATTACAGCCGCAACAATCAGAGAACCAATGAGATATATTTTTTTATTCATGAGAAATAGGTATTATACTTCTAATTTAGTGTGCCAATATAGTGAAAATTCAGTTCACAATAAACACAAAATTTAATGTTCTGTTCAACTTTTTATAAAATATGTTTTTCTGCGTGATAAGAGGACCGAACAAGTGGGCCACTTTCAACGTGTCTAAAACCCATTTTCAATCCTACTTCACGGTAATAATCAAATTGTTCCGGTGTAATAAATTCAGCTACCGGAAGGTGATTTAGAGAAGGTTGCAAATACTGTCCCAAGGTAACAATATCCACATTTACTCGACTTAAATCCTCCAAGGTCTCTAACACCTCATCGATTGATTCTCCTAACCCGAGCATGATTCCGGATTTTGTCTTCATCCCGCCTTTTTTAAGACGAAATAACAGCTCTAACGAACGGTCGTATTTGGCTTGAATCCGAACTTGTTTTGTTAAGCGTCGAACCGTTTCTAAATTATGCGAAACAACTTCGGGAGCGGCCTCAATAATTTTCTGAAGATTATCCCAATTTCCAGCAAAATCAGGAATTAATGTTTCCATGGTGGTTCCCGGAGATTGATGACGAATGGCACGAATGGTTTGCACCCATACGTCAGCCCCTCCATCTTTTAAATCATCTCTGTCCACTGACGTTATTACAGCATGTTTAATCTGCATGGTTTTAACGCTGTGTGCAACCTTTCCAGGCTCAAAGAGATCAACCTCAGCGGGCTTTCCCGTCTGAACACCACAAAATCCACACGAACGCGTACACACATTGCCTAAAATCATAAACGTTGCAGTGCCCTCGCCCCAACATTCGCCCATATTCGGACAACTTCCGCTTTCACAGATGGTATGTAACTTGTGTTCATCAACTAATCCGCGAACCTTTTTATAATTTTCACCCGTTGGCAATTTAACTCGAAGCCAGTTTGGTTTTTTTATGCGTGAATTA
>JBEIDV010000048.1:0-11899 GCA_040383285.1 Crocinitomicaceae bacterium
GTTCAGAAACAAGGTCAAGAGGCAAGCGCTCAACACAAGCAAATATCCAAGTAAAAAAGGCGACCGAAACGCTTTCACAGGGTAAAATTAAGAAAAAGCAACGGCTATCTGATTAAAGATGTTGGTCTTTGTTATTTACAATACTGGTAAATAGCACGGCATCATAGGCGGTGTGTGCCATAATTGCGAACCACAGTCCGAACAGTTCATAGCCATAGGAGAGTAAAATAATGAAGGGAAGAATAATGATTCCATATAAACTAAACTTCCAGTTCCAGGGGTTTAGGTAGCCATGAATGGCGACAAATAGAATGGATGTAATCCAAATTCCCAGGTAGGGTTGAACGGACGCTCTAAACAACAATTCTTCTCCAACCCCTGCACAAACCGATAAAAACAAGCCTTTAACTACGGTAAGCTTAAGTTGTTTAATGAGATGTTCCATCCGGTTTCCTAAGGAATCAAATATGGGAGCATCCATAAATAGTAGGGCAAGGAAGGCGTAAGAAAATCCAAACATGAGTCCATAACCTACAGGGATTATGGTAAATGAGGGGAGCTTAAGAAATTCGACCACATGCGTAAAATCAATACCATAGCTCAAGAAATAGCCAAGAATTGGAAATCCAATTAAGGTGACTAAGCCCATCCAAAGCACGTTGTTCGACATAAGCCAATGAATTTTCGATGAAAGTACTAAAAAGTTAATTGACTAGGTTCTTACACAAGAAATCTTTACTTTTACGTTTTACAAATCTAAACCAGCTCGCCTATAGACACCAAATTTACTTAACCCCAAATTCTTGGATTAACTGTAAATTATGTCGATAGTATCATTAGGAGATCAAGAGCTAGTAAAGCTGTACGTTAACGGAAACGAAAAAGCGTTTGAACTATTAATCACACGCCACAAAGATCGTGTTTACCGATTTATTTTATCTAAAGTTAAAGACCCCGAGTTGGCTAATGATTATTTTCAAGATACCTTCATGAAGGTGATTGTTACCCTCAAAGGTGGAAACTACAACGAGGAAGGGAAATTTTTACCATGGGTTTTGCGGATCGCTCACAACTTGATTATCGATGGCTTCCGTAAGAATAAAAAGGTGCGATTCCTTTCTGAAACCCGTTCTGCATCTGAAGATTATTCTGTATTTAGTCGCTTGTCTAATGACGATTTAAATGTACTTCAGATTACCTGTAAGGAAGAATTAGAAACCCAAGTGGTTCGTTTCTTAGATGAATTACCTAGCGCGCAAAAGGAAATTATTTATCAGCGCTTATATCAAGATTTATCGTTTAAAGAAATTGCGGAAATGGAAGACATCAGCATAAATACAGCCTTAGGTCGTATGCGCTACGCACTCATTAATTTGAGAAAATTAATGGACCAGCATCAAGTGGTTACTGAATATTAATTGGTTTTGATTGGTTGTTTTGTTTGAATCCCTCTTCGGAGGGATTTTTTTATTCGCTTAATATTACTTTTTGAAGTGCATTTCCTTGATTGGAATTAATTCGAACGTAAATCGCAGTGGATTTTTTGATTTTACGCATATTAAGTTCAATGATATTTAATCCAAGGGTCAAGTTATCATACGTTTTGGAATAAAGTTCCTTTCCGTCTAAAGAATGAATTTGAACTTGAATTGGTTCTGTTTTGGTGAGGTTAAATTGAATGGTAAATTCCCCATCATTGGGATTGGGATATACCTGTAATTGCAACTTGCCTTGACTTTGTTCATTAAGTTGGTCCACCCCCGTCGTTTGATTCTTAATTAAGTACACATTAATTAATTGATTACTTGCAATACTTTCTGCGCCGGTATTTACAAAGAAAATATTCGAAGCAGAACTGTGAATTCCTCCGTAAATGTACCCGACGAGTGTGGTATCTGTGTTTATATTATCCAGTTCAATGATTTCATAGGCATCGTGAGGTACTGCTGGATTTAAGATGAATTCTGAACCAGCTCCCATGTATCCAGGCATTTGGATTGGTAACAGATATTCACCCATAGTTCCATTTGGTTCACGCGTTACGCGAGCAATACTTCGTACAAATGGTACATTGTTATCCTGAACTAATACACCTCCATTATCATAATATTGTGCAATTCCTCCGAAAAAAACCGTGTGCATCTGATTGCTTGTCTGTTGATAAATAGGTAATACAGCACAATGGTAATGGTTATAATATTGTTGGAAATTGTTGTTTACATAGTGGCCAGAACTATCAACATTAACACAATTTAAAAAAGGTAAATCTACATTAGGTTGAAATACGCCTGAAAATGCGGTTAACCCGTTTACACCATTGGGAAAACGTTGTGCTACCACATTGTAATCCCTACGGTGAAGATTGGCTGCATCAACGATACTCGGCAAATGAGCAATTTGCAGCATGGTTCCATCATCTTGAATGTTGAACTTGCGAATGGCATTGGTGTATTCTTGGGTATAGGTTGGATTTCCCATGGGGTTGTAATTTCCATCAAATTTGTTCCCACCCACTAAATAATACGTATTATGGATTTTTTTTAACTGACCACCTGTTACTGCGAATTGCTGGTCAGTGATTTGCCTAACATATGGTGTGATCGTTTCATTATTCAAAATAGCATCTATCAGCTGTGGAACGTGAATGGCCGTTAAGTATGGAAAGGTCATGCGTGCGGCACTGGCGTTGTCATATCCATAGCCACCAACTACGTATAAATAATCTCCAGATTGGTGAAACTCCATGTTGGTGCTGCTTAATTGCTCCTGGAGTTCTTGTGAAAGAACAGATAACGAGGTACTCCATTTTTGATGACTCACCGGGTCGAACACAATCAATTGATTGTTATTTCCGGCTACATCAAAAGAGGCAAAGGGTTGACGGCGATGAAGGCCATCGAGTCTTCCTCCTATCAGTAAGATTTTACCATTAGCTTGTCCGTACGCGTAGGATTGTAGGCCACCTAATTCCGGGAAATCCTGAGGAACCAACAGGAGTTGAAACGGAGATTCTTGAGCAACATACAAAAATGATTGTACTACAAAATAGAGGAAAATTAAACGCTGCATAGGTTATTTTAACCAAAGGAACGAAATTTATCTTAGAGTAAAAGTAACACGAGTTACATAGTCACTTCCACTAAGTTGGTGTCAGTAAAAATCGCTCCGGGAGAAATCACCGGCTCATCCAACGGGATTTTCGTTCCATAGCGCTCCACTAATTTGGCTTTAACCACCGGGTTTGAAAGATCGAATTCGCGTAATTTCTGAAGTTTACCCACTGCTATTCCCGCACCTCGCTCATAAATTTTATACACTAATTCTGAGCAATACATCCGGTCGTCGTTCCAGGTAAAGGTTAGATCGTAGTTTTTCCCGATGAATTTAGTTGCTGTAGCTTTCATGTGATTTTTAACCTGAGGGGTAAGTATGTCGTGTGCATTTTTCAGCCGTTTAACCACCACATGCTGCTTTACGCCTTGCGCTATCCATTCGTTCAGTGCAGTTTTTTTTACCGGTTGCACACCTTCAAAAACCATCCATTCATTATTTTCTCTGAACAAAATTCCACAATGTGAGTAGGGTGAGTTGGTGGCTAGCTGAATGGCTTTGCCTTGTCCAGAAGTTGAGATTTGAAACAGAATGTCGCCTTCCATTAAACTGTCTACAACTGCTTTGGGTTTCGTGGGTGAAACGATCTCTTTTGACGCCTTTTCCTTTTCTTGTTGACAAGACATTAAGGCGCAAAGCGCTAGGGCAAAAGTAACTGTAGCTGAGGTGAATACAAGTTTCATTCGGGTCGCAGATAACGGATATGTTCTATGAACGAAAACTAAAACTATTGTTTCAAAAATTCCTCGAATGACAAAATCTCAGGCATTTTAATGGCTGTATCCTTTTCAAGGAGCGATTTAAGCGCTTTTATTCTTGTTTCTTGAAGTACACCAAACTGTTTTTTTGCTTTGTTCAATTCATTGGATAATGCAGTAATATTTGCTAACTCCGAAGAAGATGGTGCGCCAAAGTAACTGGAGACATTAGCGAATATTTCATTCAACTTTTCTCTCAATTCATCTTCTGCTGTTCCCACGTAATTATCTCCGGTTGTCACTACCAAGGTATTTCGCATCGCGGTTAGCTCCATACGTAATCCATCCACGTACTTTTCCGTTTTGGTATGCTTAGTTTTGTATTCTGTGGCTTTGGCGTCCCATTGATCAATTTGATACACTAAGTACGCTAGGTCTTGGATCATGTTGAAGACCTCTGTTGTAGTTTGCTGTTGTTGGGCTCGTTCGCTTAAGGTAAAAGATGAACTTGAATCATAAATCACTTCAATTTGCTTTTCGAATGTTTCATTTCCTTTGGTGATTTTCACAAGGTAATTACCAGCCTTAACATACGGAGGTGGTGCTACAGAAAATCCTTTTCCTTTGGCTACTTTGGGAGCATTGGCATTAAAGCTCCATTCAATGGTATTGATTCCTTTGTTTTTTCCTACTTCGATTTTTGAAACCAAGGTGCCATCAAGCGTTGTGATTTCACCGGCCATTTTGCCAAAGGTATGTCGCTTAGGTAAGAGGTAACTGATTTTTGCATTGCTGCTTGGATTTTCCCCAACGAACTGATTTTCCAGGGCGGTACCTCCGAAATTACTTTTCTCCGGAAGTGTGAACCGATCCGTTTCAAAAAAGCTTAAGTTTTTCGTCAATAATCCTTCATTGATGTTGCGCAAGGGACGAACATCATCAAGAATGATAATCCCTCTTCCATGGGTTGCTGCAACTAAGGAATGTTTCGTAGGATGAAGTTCTAAATAATGAACGGCCACTTTCGGAAAGTTGTTTGTAAATGCTGACCAGCTTTTTCCTCCATTTAGTGTAATGTACAAGCCATTTTCAGCGCCGAGGTAAAGGAGATTTTTATTGCTGTAATCTTCTTGAATATTTCGAGCAAAGCTTGTGATTTCTGATGTAGCAATGGATTGCCACGTTTTACCGAAATCTACTGTTTTGTATACGTAAGCGGTGTAATCATTTTTAGTGTGCCCGTCAAATACTGCATAGGCAATTTCTTTTCCGTGAACACTGGCTTCAATTTGATAGCACCAGGTGTTTGCTGGAAGGCCTGTAATGTTCTTGGTTAGGTTCTCCCAAGTTTTTCCACCGTCTTTGGTTACCTGCACATTTCCGTCATCGGTTCCAACCCAAATTACTTGGTCTGTAAGCGGAGATTCAGCAATGCTAAAGATGGTGCAATGGTTTTCTGCACCAGAATTATCGGCAGATAAACCACCCGATGATTCTTGATTTTGTTTTACCTTGTCGTTGGTTGTTAGGTCGGGTGAAATTTTAGTCCAGCTATCTCCTCGATCATTCGATACATGAACAAACTGACTACCAACATAAAGTCTATCGGGATTATGTTTGCTTGTTGTTAACGAGGCATTCCAATTAAACCGAAGTTTTGGGTCACCTTCTAAGGGATATGGTTTTACTGTTTTTAATTGTTGTTTCTCCACATCAAATCTCCAAATTGCCTCAGCGCCTTGCATTTCAGAATAGACAATGTTCGGGTGGGTTGGGTGTGGATATACACGAAATCCATCGCCTTGGCCAACTAATTCCCAATCACGCGCCTCAACGCCACCTGGACTAGCAGATGGACCAAACCATGAATTATTATCTTGTAATCCGCCGTATACATAATATGGATTTCGGTTATCTAGGCTCACATGATAAAACTGACTTACAGGTAAATCTTCCACCATTTCCATGCTCGAACCTCCGTCCATGGATCGATACAAACCGCCGTCCGTTGCAACCAATAATTTATCCGGTTGGTTGAAATCAAAGGCAATGTCGTGAATGTCGGAATGCATAGAACCTAAGTTTTTAAAGGTCTTTCCGCCATCTCGACTAATGGATCCAAAAAGTCCGGCCTTTGCAATGATGTTTGGATCTTTAGGATGAATGCTTATTCTAGAAAAATAGAATGGACGCACGGTTAGGGCAAAATCCCCATTAAGAAAAGACCACGTGTTCCCTCCATCTTCTGACCGATAAAGGCCTTTTTCTTCTTTTTTCTTGGCTTCGATTACGGCATAAACAATCGATGGATTTGACGGGGCAAGGGAAACGGCAATTCTTCCTTTTTCGCCTTGTGGTAAGCCATTTTCAAGCTTCTTCCAGGTTGCACCACCATCTATGCTTTTGTACAGTGCGCTGTTGATTCCGCCAGAATTAAAGGAATATGCAGTTCTTCTAAATTCCCAGAATGCAGCATAAAGAACGTTTGGCTGACTTGGATCCATGACCAGTTCCGAACAACCCGTGGTGTTGTTTACAAATAAGATGTTATTCCAGGTTTTCCCGCCGTCTATGGATTTATATACGCCACGTTCATTGCTTGGACCCCACAAGGCGCCCAAAACAGCCACATATATTTCATTTGGATTCTTAGGATTGATTTGGATGGATGCAATTCGGTCTGATTTTTCAAGCCCCATTTTAGTCCAATTCTTTCCTCCATCTGTTGTTTTATAAATCCCATCACCAGCAGATACGCTGTTTCGAGTCCATGTTTCTCCAGTTCCTACCCAATAGGTGTTATCGGGATCGCTGGGGTCTATACTAATACAGCCAATGGATTGACAGTATTGGTCAAATATGGAAGTAAAACGTACGCCACCATCTTGTGATTTCCAAACCCCACCGCCAGCCGCGCCAACTAAGAGAATGTTAGAGTTTTTCGGATGCAGTTCTACATCGGAAATTCTACCACTCATCAATGCTGGACCAATGTGCCGCGCTTTTAAATCACCGAAATAATCTCCGGCGTTGAGGGTAGGAGTTTGTGCCCACGAGCATACCGCCCATCCGCTTACGAAAAGGCAAATAATAAACTTATTCATTGCTTACTTTTTAGGGAATAAAAACTTGCTTTCGTCAATCTTCGGATTGAGCGAGATTTTATCGAACTGAATGGTTTGTGTCATTCCATCTTTGATCCCAGATGTTTGCGAAAATGCTACAATTACACCATCAACTTCTTGATAATCAGAATATTTTGTTTGGGATGTTTTTCCTTTCATTTCTCCCGATTGGATTTCTGTTTCTGTTAAAATGGGAATGTTATTTTCTTTGTCAATGTAGTAATATTCTACATTTGGAACCTCCTTTCCTTCGGCCATCATTGTCTTTTTATCTAACTTAACTTTATGGCATGCCGTACCGTCAATGGTTTCTGTACCTAGTAAGGTAGCAGTGTATCCTAAGTTTTTATAGTTGATCAAGGCATTTGGAAATTCTTTTGCAGCGCGTTTTGCGTTTTCAGTTTCATCTGCCGGTGCTTTCTCAGCTTCCATCGACATGAAGTTGGTTGTCCAAACCGTGGAACCATCATAGGCTTGCATGATCATGGTATTTCCCATCAAGGTAATCTCGGTATACATACGTCCGTCTGAAAGCATAACCACTTCAATGGGAATTTTCATCCCACCTTGGTCTAAATTGGCATTCATTTGCATTCCTGCAATACCATCCCATTTTGTTCCACCGATTGTTTGGTGATACGTACTGATTATTTCTTCAACTGTTTGCGCATTCGAAGCAAACGAGTACACGACAAGGGCGAGGAGTAAAAGTGATTTTTTCATAAACCTGGGTATTAATTTTAAGAAACAATATTACTATAATTTCTTGGAATGGACTTGTTATAAATTGCTAATTTTCAGCAAATCAAAGCCCAAACTGTTCGAGGTGGTGACTGATGTGTTTTCGGTGGAGTAAAATCCACTCCTCATGTGTGAGTGCACCGAAGTAAGGGTGGGAATGCGTCGCCTCTGGGTTGGATTCGTAGTATTCATCGAAGGCCATAAAACCCTCAATAAATGCATCAACCGCTAATTCTAATTCACTAAAGGTTAATGGATTTGAGGGATTGACAAAACCAACTTTGATGTCTTTTCCAAAGGGTTTTTCCGTGTACAAAAAAGGCTTTGACTGCAGGGCCTTTTCGTCGGACACTTCCATCGGTAAGTTAACCTTACCTACGGAAAGCGACAATCCGTTCGCTAGATGTTCTATCATTTGTTGGGCGCTGAAATTACCCCAAAGTGGTTTTTTATCGGCAGTTAACGCATTAAGCCGAATTAAAATTTCTGGGAGATCCCAATCAATAAAGTTCATATTATTTTACGATAATGCGAAGACTTCGCGGTACAACATCCACTTGGACTTTTTTTCCAGAAGAAATGGGTTCACCATCAATTTGACCGTAGGAATGTGGAAGTACCAAGGTGGCATGGTCAGTTTTAATTACTTCGGTTAATCCGCTGTGGTCTGTTCTTCCAGAAAAGTACCGGAACAACATGGCCGGAATATTCCAGAAAGAAAATGGTTTTAATATTACTACTTCAAACTTACCATCGGTTGCATCTGATTTGGGCGATACAATAAATCCATTTCCGAATTCCGAAGTGTTTGCAATGGTGCAAAGAAAAACAGGTAGTTTTCTAACTTGTCCGTTGGCATCTATTGAAACGTTAATCGGATTGTATTTGAAAACTTCTTTAAGAACTAGTTTGACATAGGAAGTGAATCCTCGCTTACTGGATCCAGCGAATTTTTTAGCAATCAATGCATCAAAGCCATATCCTCCAAAACCAAGAATTGGTTTGTTGTTGACTTTTAATGTATCCATTTCGATGATGTTCCCTGAATTGATGCATTCAAGTGCCTCTTTTATTTTTAGCGGAATTTTCATGTGGCGAGCAAGGCCGTTACCAGAACCTAAGGGAATAATCGCTAATTGAGTATTAGAACCAATTAATGTGGTTCCAACTTCGTGAACGGAACCATCACCACCAACGGCACAAACAATATCTATACCTACAGAAACCGCTTTTTTTGCTAGTTCAATGGCATGACCTTTATGCTCAGTATGAATAATTTCGTATGCAAATTTATCGTGATTTAAATGCGCAGCAATAAGTTCAGGAAGTTCCGCTTTTTTGCGGCCTCCAGAAATTGGATTTACAATAAACCAAATGCGCTCTTTCATCGGTGTGTTTTATTCAAACGTAGATCTCTTCTAAAACGTTGCAGTAGGGATAGGAAACTTGTTTTAGATTCTTCTATTTTCAAATTTAGTGTTTTTTTATCTGAAAACGATGTTTTTTTCACCTTTTTTAAGAGAACGCGCCATGAATTATTGGTTTCATTGTATTGCAATTCAAATTGATCATTCCAGATGTAATAGGTGCCATTGAGGTAGCGAATTGCATCTTCACCCGCGCGAGGCGCAAATGAATATAGTTTTACATCCCAATTCAATGCACTGCACAGGGCGGGAACAATCGATTTTTGATCCCTTACGGACATGGCTCGGTTCATTCCTTTTGGAAGAATAATAAAGATGGGAACAGAAAAGTAATCACTCGTGTTATATTGTGCATTATCAAGATGCACGGGGGTGTGGTCGCCAGTAATTATGAATATGGTGTTTTTGAACCATTGCTCATGCTCATTTTGTTTAAAAAACGCCCGCAATTGATCGTCGAAATATCGATAGGAACTTGCTTCTGCTGAAGGAAGATTATGTTTCTTTATGAAACGTTGTGGAATGTCAAATGGTTCGTGGGTAGATAAGGTGAAAAAGGTTAGCATAAATGGATTTTTACATCTCGATAACCGCTTAGATATCTGTTTAAATGCCATGTGATCATGAAGTCCCCAGCTACCGCATTCAGCAGGTGAGTTGGATAAGTCATCGCGATATAATTGGGAATTAAAGCCAAGCGAACTGGCTAAGGCGTCAAAACGCATGGAGCCTGCTTTCGCACCATGAACAAAATACGTATCATATCCTTGTTGATTACAAATTTCGGGGAAGCCTGTCACTTGATTCGTACTGAAATTACTAAGTATAAACGGTGTTTCGAGCCAGGAGGGGATGCCTGCAAAAAGAGCCGGTAAACATTCAATAGAGGTTTTTCCTTCGGCCAGGCCTTTCTCACCATCGATATTGTTTTGTTCGGTTGCTAGCTGATCAAGAAAAGGCGTGAGTGGGATGCCGTTTACCTGTTGATGAAGTTGTTTTTCTCCAAGACTTTCAACAATAATGAACATTAAATTTGGCCGCAATGGCTCGCCCTTATTGGAGATATTCAACCTTGGATTAGCATGTTTTTTTTCAAGATTCAATGGAATGAGGGTGGTTCTTGAGAGTGATTTGTTTTGTATTGTTTTTAAAACGACAAAGGGAGAATTTAAGATAAATTGGGCGCTTGTTGGATGTTGAATTTTAAGTGCATCTGCGATCCCGAGCGGTTTTGGACCAAAACTGTTCCTAGCCAAAAGGAAATAAATGCTTGATGAAATAAAAAATAGCCCGATGCTGCGAAACAGACTAATTGAGTTAATACGCGAACTTCCTATCTTTCTTACCGCAAGAATAAAGGCAAATGTCCAAATGAAGTATAAAACTAAAACGAACCAAAATCGGTGCGCTAGGCTTCCGAATTGATCCGAATCTTCTCCAACGGCATAAAATATATATACATCGAAGGAGGCTCTTTTGGCTGTATAATTTAGGTAGATCAAGTCCCATAATTCGGGTATGAGTATAACCTGAAATGCTAAGATTCCATAAGCGTGAATCATCCAGCTCCCGGTTGCAGAATTCCTTAATCTACTCGCTATAAATGTTAATATCGTCAAGGGCAATGATATATATGCAATTAGACTAATATCGAAACGCAACGCGCTAATTAGGTCGAACGAAGGAGCGTCAAATAAGGCAAAATTGAAAAGTATGGTTTGAAGCCGCAAGAGTGAAAGGCTTAACAACAGAAACCCAGAAATTTTCCAAGCAAAGGTATAATGGTTAGGAATCATCTTGCGCGTTTGAAATTACTCAAAATCATCCGTATGTTTGTGAAAACAACAAAATGGCAAAGCAACAAAAACTAAATCCAAAAGAACAAAATCGGCTTCAACTAACGCAATTGTTGCAAAATAAGGCGGCCTTAAAACAAGATATTGCAGCCGATGCAGAAGATGTCTTCTTGAATTTGAAAGAAACCATTAAAAGTGAACTGGTGGCATTAAGGGCAATTGTACCCGACGACCGCGTGCGCTTACATTTCAAAGAACGAGGCGAATATGAAATTCATGTGTACATCGGAAGCGATGTCTTGGTGTTTTCATTGCATCATAATGTATTTCGACTGCCTGACCATAACCCATTGTGGGGTACAGGGTATTTTCAACAAAACGAACAACGTGGGTATTTTGGGGTGATTTATGTATACAATTTTTTAGCGGAGTCCTTAATTCAAAATCGCTTGGATGATTCGGGATACTTGATTTCTCGCTTGTTTGTAAATCATGAAAAGCACTTTTTTATTGAAGGCAGGACCCAATTGTCAGGAATTTTTAGGGATATAGCACGCCATCAATGGAATGATGATATTTGTTCCTTGGTGGTGCAAATGACTTTTGCTTATGCTTTGTCTTTCGATCTGTATATCCCGCCGTATGAAATACAAGATGAGATCTCTGTGAATCAGATGAATTACATGGGAGAAACCTTGAAATTACAGACCGGAAAACGACTCGGGTTCAAGATGAAATCGGAGGATACAGATATTTCTTAAAAAAATCAATTCAAGGCTTTGCCCGTATAGTTTTTAGCCTTATATTTGCACTCCCAAATTTGGGGTGTTTTTTATTGGGCCCATTCGTCTAGTGGTCAGGACGCCAGGTTTTCATCCTGGAAACAGGAGTTCGATTCTCCTATGGGCTGCCAAGTAATTGGCCCATTCGTCTAGTGGTCAGGACGCCAGGTTTTCATCCTGGAAACAGGAGTTCGATTCTCCTATGGGCTGCAAAAAAAA
>JBEIDV010000049.1:0-11879 GCA_040383285.1 Crocinitomicaceae bacterium
CACGACATTGAACGCGACATTGAAGCGGATTTCCATGCCGGATATTTGGGTATTCTTGAACTGCCCAAAAAAGCGCGCTTTGGAGTTTATTTAGCCTACATCTACTACTACAAGCTCTTCAAGAAAATTAAAAACACCCCGGCTAAGGTCATTTTAAACGAACGAGTGCGTATTCCAAACAATCGCAAAGTAGGTTTGTTACTCGCTTCATATGTTCGTCATAATTTAAACATGCTATGATTCAAGAGGTCATTCTTGTAAATAAAAACGATGAGGAAATTGGGACCATGGAAAAGATGGAGGCCCATGTGCAGGGTATGTTGCATCGCGCTTTTTCGGTGTTAATATTTAATTCCAACGGACAATTACTCATTCATCGCCGCGCCTTCGGAAAATATCATTCAGAGGGTTTATGGACAAATACCTGTTGCAGTCACCCCCTTCCTGGTGAAACTATTGTTGAAGCCGCCAATCGCAGGCTAATAGAGGAAATGGGAATGAAAGCGTCTCTTTCACCGTTATTCAGCTTTATTTATCGCGCAGAACTTGAAAACAACTTGGTTGAACATGAATTAGACCATGTGCTTATTGGGTTCACCGATGAACAACCGAAGGTGAATCCTGATGAAGTTTGTGACTACAAATGGATTTCTATGCATGAAATTGAAGATGACATCGAAAAAAACGAATCACACTATACCGCTTGGTTTAAAAAAATCATTTTAGAATACAAATCAGCCTTTGAAGACCTATTAACCCTATGAAAATCGTTCGTCGTGCCACCTTCAATTCCGCCCATCGCTTATACAGAAAAGACTGGGATCACGAGAAAAATAATGAAGTGTTTGGCTTATGTAATAATGTGAATTTTCATGGACACAATTACGTATTGGAAGTAGGCATTGATGGGAAAATCAATCCCGAAACAGGATACATCATTGATGTGAAAATCTTGAAAGAAATTATAGCGAGAGAAGTCACCGATCGTTACGATCACAAGAACTTAAACCTCGATTGTCCTGAATTTTTTGAGCTAAATCCTACGGTAGAAAATATAGCCCTAATCTGTTACAATCGCTTATTACCTCATTTAACCTCTTACGGAAAACTCTCTATCAAGCTTTTTGAAACTGAAAAGAATTGGGTAGAGTATGATGGGGAATAACAGTGTTAGTAAGGATTTCAAATCCTTACTAACACTGTTACCCGGGATTTCAAATCGTTGCAGATACCCGGGATTTCAAATCCCGGGTATCTGCACAACCCGAACCAACACCGATTTCCCACCCGCATAATCCAACGCAGACGAACACTCCCATTCCTCTGGCCGATCAACATACCCAGCCTTTACTGGATTGTTGTGAATGTAATTCAACTTCTGGCGATAAAACGCTGGAGAATACAATTCAATGGCGTGATTTCCATCTTTCCAAACCTTGTTCGAAATAGACTTGCAATGGAACTCACCACATGCCTTAAAATAAGAAACACAGTATTGTGACCACTCATCGGATTTTGCCAACATGGCTAACGAAATTTTACGTGAGGTGTAGCGCTTAAAATTCCGCATAATATCCATCAATAAATAGGGCTCCTCTGTGTTCGCAATCAGGTGAATATGATTATTCATTATGCAATACCCATAAATAACCAGCTTTCGTTCTAGAATTGCAAAATTTAAGGCATCAATTAGGATTTGACGAATCGATGCATCCGTAAAAATTGGAAGCCATTCCACTACTGTCGCCGTCATGTAATACGTAGTGTGTTCTTTCTTAATGGTATGTTTACGGCCTTTAAATAGATTCATTTTTTTCTTGTTGAGGTGTATAGCCAGGATAAAATATCCTGGCTATACACCGTAACGCTAAAAACATATTCTTTAGTTTCTTGTTGTAAATTTCATGAGTAAAGCAATCTTTTGGCACCGGCGTGATCTACGGATAGAAGACAACGCAGGATTATTTAAAGCGTGTCAAACCGCAGCTAATGTGCAACCCATTTTCATTTTTGATACGGAAATTTTAAATGAATTGGAACGAAACGATGCGCGTGTCGAATTCATACATAACGCGCTTCAAGAGCTTGCGGAGGCCTATGCCAAATTTGGTATTTTCTTGCGCGTCGAATTGGGAAATCCAATTGATGTGATCCCTACCTTGGCGAAAGCACTAGGGGTTGATCACGTGTTTACCAATAGAGATTATGAACCCTATGCCCTACAGCGTGACAAAACCATATTTGAAAAGTTAACGGAGCTAGATATTGAATTTATTGGCGCCAAAGACCATGTGATTTTTGAAAAGCATGAGGTCATGAAAGGCGATGGCACGCCCTATACAGTTTTCACACCATACTCGAGAAAATGGAAAGAGCGATTGAGCCATGAACCTATCGTTTCTTACGACACTATAGGTGCTCTGGGAAGTGTTCAGGGCATTGATACCGCTCCAAAAATCCCGAGCCTTGCCGCCCTTGGATTTGAACCATCCGGAATTGATTTTCCTTCAACCGAGGTGGAAGACCTCCTCATCCAGAAATATAGCGATCAGCGTAATTTCCCAGCCAAACCAGGCACCTCGAAACTCGGAGTGCATCTACGATTTGGGACCATCAGCATTCGCAAGATTGCCCTGCAAGCGCTCCCCTTGAATGAAACCTTTTTAAACGAACTCATTTGGCGGGAATTCTACCAAATGATTATCTACCATTTTCCTTATACCGTAACGGGCGCTTTCCGTCCTGCCTATGACGCCATCGTTTGGGAAGAAAACCCCGAACATTTCAAACGCTGGTGTGAAGGCACCACGGGATATCCACTGGTGGATGCCGGCATGCGCGAATTGAATGCCACCGGGTTTATGCATAACCGTGTTCGTATGGTAACTGCCAGCTTTTTAACCAAGCATTTACTCATCGATTGGCGCTTAGGCGAAGCCTATTTCGCTAAAAAGCTGTTAGATTTTGAATTAGCCAGCAACGTTGGCGGTTGGCAATGGGCTGCTGGAGGTGGATGCGATGCCGCGCCGTATTTTAGGGTGTTTAATCCTACCGCGCAGCAAGAGAAATTCGATCAGAAATTTGAATACATTAAACGTTGGGTTCCCGAATATGGCACCCCATCCTACCCGCAACCCATCATTGAGCATACGGTTGCACGCAACCGCGTACTTGACCGATTTAAAACCGCACTAAATAAAAACACATGATTAACATTGGCGACAAAATCCCTGCATTCACCTTACAAAACCAAGACGGAACCCCTGTGGACATCATGGAGTTTATTGGACAAAAAACCGTGGTTTTGTATTTCTACCCCAAAGACGACACACCGGGATGCACCAAAGAAGCCTGTAGCTTCAGGGACCAATACACGGTATTTCAAGACCTAGGCTGCGAAGTGATCGGCATATCCTCGGATGCACCAAAAGCCCATAAGGAATTTGCGATTAAATACAAGTTGCCTTTTCCACTCTTAGCCGACGAGAAAAAAGAAGTAAGAACCTTATTTGGCGTACCGAAATCTCTATTTGGCTTGCTTCCGGGACGGGTTACCTATATTATCGATAAAACCGGAGTAGTTCGCGGAATTTTTAATTCTCAGCTCAACGCTACACAGCACATCGATGAGGCTTTGAAGGTGGTAAAGGGGTTGTAGGGGTTCTGTTCGCTGACCTCGATACTATTCCGCCAATTGGCGGAATCACTCGGCCAGCGTCATTTCACCCTCCTCTGTCCTCCCTCTGCGCCTTCGCTAAAGCTTTAGCGCAAGCGAAAGGGAGGAGGTGTTTCCCTCCTCGAGGAGGGATTAAGGTCTGATGACTCTGACGAGTATCAGACTCCGTCAGAGGAGGTGACTTAATACTCGACTGACATTAAACCACTCCTCCATCTCCATGGCCCGCTACACGGTTTT
This sequence comes from Crocinitomicaceae bacterium, assembly GCA_040383285.1. Lineage (GTDB taxonomy): Bacteria > Bacteroidota > Bacteroidia > Flavobacteriales_D > Crocinitomicaceae > UBA952. The sequence goes on from JBEIDV010000049.1 coordinate 3,917, forward strand.
AATTGACGAAGCCTAGAATGTGGTTAGGGGATTGACTATTTAGTAATTACCAACCTTTTCGTATGCGATTTTTGATTTACAATGATTTTACATAAATATACTCCACTATCTAGACCATCGGGCTTAAATAATAATTTATAAGCTCCAGCTCCTAAGGTTTGATTAAGTACAGAGGCAACTTGATTACCGAATAAGTCATAAACATAAATTTCAATATCGGAGGGATTTTCGAGTACATATTCAATTGTTGTAAAGTCGATGGTTGGGTTTGGATAAAGTTTGAAATTAAAATGATCTTCTTTATTCTGAGTTGAAATTGATGACGGTTCAGCAATATCCGAAACACTAAAACCACTAACATCCATGGCCCTTAATACCAAATTGAGATAAAGATTACCAAAACGATCTCCATTTGGTGGGTTATTTGGCGCATTTCCGGTTATTGTGTCTGATTCTTGGGTAATGATGTAAAAGTTATCATCGTTTCCATAGGATGTTGTCATATCCCAAACATAAACAGAGGAATCACCTAATATACCGGTGCCATTATTAGACGGCTCCCAGTATGTTGGATCAACTTGAGAATCATTCATGTAAAGATTAAGTTGACCTAAATCGGGATTAATGGTGTCATTAAAAAGTTCCATCGATTGATACGTTAATGCAACGAACCCGTTTTTATTGACCGAAACCTTAGGTTGCTGAAATGAATAATATGGATCGACTATGGAATCAATTGTGGCCCAATCAAGTGTATTTGGATCCCAAGCTGATGTATAAAGTCCTTTTTCAAAATCCCCGTTTTGATCATATTCCGTAGTTGTCCATGCGATAGCGCCATAAATTCCATTAAAATCCAAACTAACCTCATCAAAACTTACAAAACCATTGTTATTGATAATTGTTTCTGCAGTCCCCCACATACCTGTATTCGGATTTATTTGAGTCCATTGCATGAAATTTACAACATTATTTAATGTACTATCAAACCCATCTGGATCATGAATCCACGTCGCAATAGCATGGGTAGAATCGTAATAGGAAATATTTATTGATCTGTCTGTACCGAATGGACTTGGTGGTAGAAGTGGTGTTGGGGTACCCAATGTAACTCCATTCATATCCTCTGAAATCGAGCAATAATAAACATCCGCATTCGTGTTTGATTCATCATTTCTAACTACCCAGGTTATTAAACCATATGCTCCTTTACCCATAATAATGTTGGCATTACCTTCAGCTCTTCCACTTTGTAACGTAGAATTATCATCATTTAACATTATTGGTTGAGCGAATGAATTATTTTGTTTATCGTACATTGTAATCCAAATATCCTGAGCTTCTAACAGATCCTGCAAATTCATTGTAGTTGTATCAAAGTTGTTAGAATTATATCTGTTTTGAGTCCATGATATGAGGGCATTGCCGCTTGGAAGTATTGCCACTTTTGGATTAGAAATCACCTCTTCTGATGATACAATTTCAGGAAATGAAAATGTATTAGTGTTATAATCTAATTTACTAAATAGAATATTTGTATTCACATTAGATGTATCAAGCCAAACTACATATAAGGATGAGTCATTAGCTGAAATATTTGGTTGAGCAAATAAGTCTGGTGTAATAAGATATGGATTTGATTCAAATAACTTAACGGAGTTTCCATTAGCGTCAACCGCATCCCAAATCGATTCAGAAAATGGTCCGCCTTTTATTTGATCACCCCAAGAATTATTATAAAAAGTTTTCTCAAGATGACCTTCACTAACTGTAAAAAACTTAGGTCCTAATTTGTAGTCAATGGCACCTGAAATCATTAAATTACCTCCAAACAAGGAATTTGTTGTTGCAGTCGGAAAATCAGTATAATGAACACCAACTCCAATTGAACCTTCTGCAAACAAAGAACCAGTTGCCGATGCAATTAATGCATCGGCTTTAACTCTTAACGTTGCTTTTGCATTAATTTTTGCAGTTAACAAGGAGGAATCGACACCCCAGGAATTGTATGCATTATTAAAATTATAATTCATACTACCACTTAACTCTGCATTAATTTTTAATCCTCCATCAATTTTTACTGAAGGTGTTGGGCTCGGTAATAATGGATAAAATTTACCTAGAGGCCAATTAATTTCAAACGGAGATGACGTTAAAGTACCATTTAACGAAATGCTAGGATCGAAGTTCTGATCGAGCGAAAAATTCCCGTTTAGTGGGTATGAATACGGAATTGTTGCTTGATTGAAGATATTTAAACTGATATCAGCATTTATATTGGATGTAGTTGCCTGACCATTTGAACAATCAAAAAGAATTTCAGAAGTTATTTCAGGACTTAATAGGTCATAAGGTCTTCCATTTAAACCTGGTATATCATTTGGCATAGGATTGTTTTGTTGATTAAACTGAAAGTGTCCAGTCATCGTTACGCTATTATTTACAACGTTAATATTATCAACGTATCCATTGCCGTTGTTGAGCCAGTTCGGGGTACTTATTATTGTTGGTTGATATATGTTATCACCTAAAAAACTACCATTACCATCAAAAAACTCTACTAGAATGTAATAATTTGGAGCCAATAACCCCATATCGTAAGTCCAACTTTGATTCCCTCCTAATCCACTATTATCAATTTGTGAATCTAGAATATTACCCAAATCATCATATAAATAGAAATCAATATAGGTAGATATTGCATCGTTCGCTGTAATAGTATTATTTACTGGTGAAATCCCCTGAACAAAATAATCACCAATACTTGAATTAATATTTCCATATTGAGAGAATAAAAGTTTTGGGCAAAGGATTATTAAAACAAATAATAAGTATATTTTTTTCATAATTTCAATTTGTTTCAAGATATAAAATCAGGATTTCTATTGAGGCGAAGTAATTACTGGTTTTTTCACTCGTAGCTCGCAGATTTTATTTTTACCCCTATGTATTTAGTTCCTTCCGGGGAAAATGTCTTAAAGGAAAAATCTGTGGATGATCCAGGGTAGACATATTCATAGACATAGCTACTTTCTGTATACAACACTGTTCCTGTTTTTGAAGAGTATGTTACTACCAATTCAATGTCTTTGTAAGTTGCAAAAGATGCGGAATTGTAGATGGTTCCTTTAACCTCATCCTTTCCTGAGAATACTTTGTAATTCAAATCATAAGTAACAGATAAATATTTAGTTGGGTTTTTACGTTCCTTTTGTTCAAGTTGCGCCCGTAAACTTTGTTCCGAACTCGAATTATTTGAATTTTTCTTTACCGTATAGGTTGATCTACTCTCAGAATTATTTGAACCAGGTGAACTGTTATTATTAGCTTGTTGACTTAATTCTAGTTCTCGAATTCGTAGTTCGCGTTCCCTTAACTCAAGTTCTTTTTCACTTGTTTCCGATTGACAAGAAGTAATCACTAATCCAATACAAGAAAACAATACAAATTTTATACTTCTTCTATCAATTAAATTTCCTATCATTTTGTGTTAAGGATTAAATGTCCACTTATTCAATCCAGCTGCAATTTTATATTTCGAAAAGTTCTTTTTCGTATCACAATTAATCTTATCAGCAAATCGAATGGTAAACGCGTTATTTTCATCAACACAAAAACTCGCATCCTTTCCCCAATTATTCTTTGTTTCACTCTCCCAAAACGTTCCAGGATTTACCGAGTATCCATGTATATAAATATCATTTGAATAATTCGCGAAATTCCATGTAATTGATGAATATGAAGCGATTTTATACCAACCTTTTGTCGTCCAACACTTATTTTCAAAATCATACATAGCATATGAGGAATAAATTTCCTTATCTGTATTATTGTATAACTCTAGTGTATTTTGTGAAAGGGCTATATTCGAAACCAAAAGGATAAGTACAACTAATAACTTTTTCATATCCCTAGGATTAATAAACTTGATAATAATTACAATCTCCGGCAGTAACAGGAACCGTTTCTTCGTACCAAATAAAATCTGTTTGGTCGGTTACTTTAACTTGAACCGTGGCTGTTTTGTTCTTACCTAATTCTAAGGTCGTAGCAGTTTGACCATTTTGACTACATGAAGGTTGACCAGTCATATAGTCATTTGCCATACAAGAGCCGATATATTGTCCGTTTACATAGAACTTTAAACTACTTACACCAAGAGGAGTCCAGCTTGTAGCAGCATCTATATCCTGCCAAAAAATCAACTTACTCGTGTACGTACACGATCCATCATCTTTTTTCGCAGCATCAGAATAATTTGTTGCAATTGGGTCAACACATCCTTGTTTTTTACACCCAGTAAGAGAAAGCGCTACTGGAATCGCAAGTAGTAATAATAATTTTTTCATAATGTTTTGTATTTACAAAGCAAACATAAGTAAAGTATTTAAATTTTAAACCATTTATGTGTAATTTTTTAAACGTTTATGTATAGCTAAGTTCCATAGGAAATAAGGAATTTCGCTGCATGGAGGAAATGCACATTGGAAATAAAATCAAGAGCGTATTAGAATCCAGGGGTCTTTCGGTTACCGAATTCGCCAAGCGCATTAATAAATCAAGGGAAAATATTTATTCAATTTTTGCGCGTAAAACCATTGATACCGGCTTGCTTCAGAATATTTCGAACGTATTAGGTTATGACTTCTTCATGCACTTCAGTGCCACACATTATACCCTCGAAGAGGAAATTCAACTCTTAAAAGAAGAGAATAAACTGTTGAAGGATTATAATAAATTGCTGAAGAAGGCTAAGAAATGAATTTATTCTCTGGGTGCGGTCTTCGCCTGGACGGAGACAAGTCCTGCGGACTACTCATTGTCCGTGTAAAAGAAAAACTAGAATGTGTATGCATTGAAAGCGGCCCTTCGACAGGCTCAGGGACCGCTTTAGCTTTAAAAAAATATTTCTTTGGGGTGCGGTCCCTGAGTGTACGAAGGACGTATCGAAGGGCGCACCCTAGTGATTACAATACTGAAAACCCATTCTTTACGTTTTCAAGGGCATTCAACCAAAACCTATGAAAAACGAGATAATCATTTACCACCCCGATAACCTTACTGAGCGGATTGAAGTGAAGATCGATGAAGAAAATGAAACATTTTGGTTAACTCAAGAGCAAATAGGTCAATTATTTGAACGGAATCGAACGGTAATTTCAAAACACCTAAAAAATATATTCAGTAAACAGGAATTGGATGAAGAATTGGTTAGTGCATTTTTTGCACATACCACTGCACATGGTGCCATTAAAGGGAAAAGCCAGGTAAAGATGGTTAAATATTATAACCTCGATGCGATTCTCTCGGTAGGTTATCGTGTTAACTCCAGACGAGGTACACAATTCAGACAATGGGCCACCCAACGGCTTAAAGATTACCTACTCAAAGGATACTCCATTAACAACCGAATAAACCGCGTCGAATATCACCTCGATGATTTAACGAAAAAAGTGAATCAAATAGACCTTCAAATAAACACAAAACTGATTCCAACACAAGGTGTTTATATGGACGGCCAAGTCTTCGATGCCTATGAACTCACCTCTCGGATCATTCGTTCCGCTAAACAGCGCATCGTGTTAATCGATAACTACATCGATGAACAAACCTTTACTCAATTATCGAAAAAACAGCCCGATGTTCGGGTTTCAATCCTCAACAAAACGTCTATCACAGGTGAAAACTATGCCAGCAAACAATTAGCATTGGACTTAAAAAAAGCCAACGAACAACTCGGTAACTTCGAAGTAATTCCATTTCACAAAAGTCATGACCGATTTTTAATCATTGACCATTCCGAAGTCTATCACCTTGGAGCTTCGCTTAAAGACCTCGGAAAAAAATGGTTTGCCTTTACAAAGCTTAATGCAGATTCCATTAAAGAATTGCTTCGCGAAGTGAATGTGCTGGTTTCAAGCCATAAGAGCTCCTAAAAGCTAAGTTTCAAAAATTGACTTGAAATCCATAACGAGGTTTCATGTTTCCTAGGTGCGGTCCCTGAGTGTCCGAAGGATGTATCGAAGGGCCGCACACAGAACTTTAATTACCCATTCAACACCCCTCTCGAGATCACGATTTTTTGAACCTCTGAGGTTCCTTCGTAAATCTGGGTGATTTTTGCATCGCGCATTAAGCGCTCCACGTGATATTCTTTAACAAATCCGTAACCACCATGTATTTGAACCGCTTCAACGGTTTGTTCCATCGCTACTTTAGATGCATACAATTTGGCCATGGCACTGGATTGATCGTAATTTCTTCCTTGGTCTTTATCTACCGCAGATTTGTACACCAACATACGGGCAGCTTCTACTTCTGTCGCCATATCTGCGATTTTAAATGCGATGGCTTGATGCTTGTAAATTTCTTTTCCAAAGGCTTGACGTTCTTTGGAATACGCCACAGATAATTCAAGTCCACCCGCGGCAATACCCAAGGCTTGCGCGGCAATACCAATCCGTCCGCCACTCAACACCTTCATTGCAAAGGTGAATCCGAAGCCGTCTTCGCCGATGCGATTTTCTTTAGGAACCTTTACGTCGTTAAACAACAAGGTATGGGTGTCACTTCCGCGAATTCCCATTTTATCTTCTTTTGCACCCACCACAAAACCTTCCATGCCTCGCTCAATAATGAAGGCATTAATTCCTTTATGACCCAATTCTACATTGGTTTGTGCAATTACTAAATAAACAGATGCCGATGAGCCGTTGGTAATCCAGTTTTTCGTTCCATTTAGTAAGTAATAATCACCGTGGTCAATTGCTGTAGTACGTTGTGACGTAGCATCCGACCCTGCTTCAGGCTCTGACAAGCAGAACGCACCAATTTTCTCTCCTTTCGCCAGTGGAACTAAATACTTTTGCTTTTGCTCTTCGTTTCCATATTTCTCAATACCCCAACACACTAGGGAATTATTAACCGACATGCATACCGAGGTAGAGGCATCAACCTTTGAAATTTCTTCCATGGCCAACACATAGGATAAGGTATCCATTCCTGAACCTCCATATTTAGGATCAACCATCATTCCCATAAAGCCTAATTCGCCCAATTGCTTAATCTCTTCTGCCGGAAATCTCTGCTGGTTATCTCTATCGATTACCCCAGGTTTAAGCACGTTTTGTGCAAAATCTCTAGCGGCTTCTTTTACGGCTAAATGCTCTTCGGTTAGTTCAAAATGCATGCGATGTAGTTTTGATTTTTAATTTTACAAAAATAAGTTATTTTCCATTGAATAAATCGAATCACGCACAGGAAAAAAGAATAATTGGTCTCATGTCTGGCACCTCCTTAGACGGACTGGACATTGCTTGCGTTCATTTTTCAGGAACAGAAGATGCCATAGCGTTCACACTTGAAGCAGCAGAAACCGTTTCGCTTCCTTCAGATATCAAGGAGAACTTATTGCACATTGAAACCCTCTCCCCTCGCGCCATATTTAAACTTAATCAAGTTCTTGGTCGGTTCTATGCAGATGCCGTGAATGCATTCATTCAAAAATTTAGCCTAGAAAAAACGCACATAGATGCCGTCGCGTCGCATGGTCAAACCATATTTCACCAACCCGAAGACGGATACACCGTTCAACTGGGATGCGGTTCTACCCTCGCCTACCATAGCGGATTACCCGTAATTAATGACTTCAGATCCTTGGATGTAGCAGCCGGCGGACAAGGCGCGCCCTTGGTGCCGATTGGTGACCAGCTCTTATTTGGAACACGCGCTGATGCGTTTATAAATATCGGGGGCTTTGCCAACATCAGCTTTAAAACGCATGAAAACACCTTGGCATTTGATGTATGTCCAGGGAACCTTCCGATGAATACTTATGCCAGGCAACTCGGAAAAGAATACGATGCTGGCGGTGAAATTGCTGCTACCCATGAAGCAGATCCGGAGGTGCTTTGCGCCCTGAATAATTTACCATACTACACACTCGATGGTCCAAAATCCTTAG
>JBEIDV010000050.1:0-11470 GCA_040383285.1 Crocinitomicaceae bacterium
AGCTTTCGACAATAGGCGAAATTTCTGAGTTACCAGCGGCATGTATAAATAGTTTAAATCAAGCAATTAAAGAAACTGAGAAAAATCAAACAATTAATTTGATTTTGGCACTTAACTATTCTTCACGTTCAGAAATAGTCTTAGCAACTAAAAACTTAATAAAGAAAGTGATTTCTTCAGAATTAGCACTTGAGGAAATTAATCAAGAACACTTGAAAAACGAGCTTTTTACTAAGGATTTACCAGATCCCGAACTTGTAATCCGGACGAGTGGTGAACATCGATTAAGTAATTTTTTATTGTGGCAATTGGCGTATGCTGAATTCCATTTTACCCCAGTTTTTTGGCCAGAATTCAGAAGAGACCATTTGATAGAGGCAATTTATGATTATCAACGTCGTGAACGTAGATTTGGTAAAACCTCTGAACAAATAACATTAAACAAATGAGGTTATTAATTTTCTTAATTTGTTCTGTCTTTGTTGTGGCGTTTGGGCAAGTTCGGCCCTTGTCCTTTTCTGGCGCTTCAGAAGATTTTACAACACCTACAGAATATGAAATTGGTCCGGTACGCGTAGTGGGTGCAGATAATTTTGATCATCAAGCAATTAAAGCGGTCGCCGGTTTACGTCAAGGTCAAAAAATAACGATTCCAGGAGATCAGTTAAGCAAGGCAATTCGAAACCTATGGGAAGAAGAATTGTTTTCAGATATTTCTATTGTGCTCGATAAAGAAATCAACGGGGTGGTTTACTTGTCAATTCATCTGATACCTAGACCTAAACTTTCACATTTTAAGTTCAAAGGGATACCAAAACGAGAAGCAGATAAACTTAGGGAAGAGCTTGATTTGTTCTCCGGAAAGGTGATCACAGAAAACTTGCTTTTTCAAACCTCATCAAAGGTAAGGGGCTTTTTTAGAGAAAAAGGATATTATTCCGTTGGAGTTGAGATAAAACGTGTTAAGGATACGATTATGAATCAATCCGAAGTTTTTGTGATTGACATTAATCGTGGTGATCGTGTAGGTATTTCGGAAATCAATTTGATTGGTGTTGAGAGTATTGCGGACTGGAAATTATATTTTGCCATGAAGGATACCAAGAAAAAATCTATCATGAGGATTTTTAAACGATCAAAGTTTACTCTTTCTACCTATGAAAAAGATAAAAAGGCATTATTAGAAAAGTTTTATGCCGCAGGATTAAGAGACGCAAGAATAAGCAAGGATACCTTTTACTTTAAAGATCCTAAGAATTTAGTGATTGATCTGGTAATAGAGGAGGGAGATAAATATTATTTTGGTGATTTTGAATGGTATGGCAATAGCAAGTACAGATCATCATTTTTAGATTCTGTCATTGGAATAAAAAAAGGAGATGTGTATAACAAAACCTTATTGGAAAAAAGGTTAAATGGAGGAGAGGATGGCCGGGATATTAATTCCTTGTACATGAATAAAGGACACCTATTTTTTCAGATTTTCCCGGTTGAAACGGGTGTAACCGGTAATTATATAAATTATCAGTTTAGAATTTATGAGGGCAAAGAAGCTCGTTATGGGGAGATTACAGTCATTGGAAATACAAAAACAAACGATCAAGTTATATATCGAGAAATCAGAACAAAACCAGGTGATTTGTTTAATAAGGAGGACATCATGCGTACGCAGCGCGAGTTATCCCAGCTTGGATTTTTCAATGATCAAACCATGAAAGTAAATCCGCTACCCAATCCGGAAAAGGGAACAGTTGATATACAATATATCGTAGAAGAAAAATCTTCCGATCAGATTGAATTATCTGGCGGATATGGAGGCGCTGGTCCAACCGGTTCTGGACGTGTAATCGGAACGCTAGGCTTAACATTTAATAATTTTTCAACTAAAAATTTTTTCAAAAAATCAGCTTGGTCTCCCCTTCCAGGTGGCGATGGCCAACGCTTATCGATTCGTGCTCAGTCAAACGGACGTTTTTATCAAGGATACACTTTTTCTTTCACTGAACCTTGGTTAGGCGGAAAAAAGCCGAATGCGCTATCGTTTTGGCTTAACAATACAGCATTATCTTCTAATGGATTTATTCGCACAAATCCGGCCTATAATGGAATCTCTATAACGGGTGTTGGAGTGGGGCTACAACGAAGAAAAAAGTTTCCGGATGATTATTTTACCGCATATTATGAATTAAGTTATCAATATTATGATGTTGTGAATGACTTCCGATTCCCATTATTTCCAAAAGGTTTTTCAAATGATATTGCATTGAAGTATGTGCTTCAACGTTCTTCTGTTAGCGCCCCTATTTATCCTCAAAGCGGTTCTAATTTTACCTTAACAGCAAAATCGTCTTTGCCGTATTCCTATTTTCAAAAAGGGTTAGATTATTCAACAATGTCCATCGCTGAAAAGTACCTATATCTTGAATATTTCAAGTTTAAATTTACAGGTGAATGGTATCTACCCCTCACTGCCAATCGCAAGCTTGTTTTAATGCCTCGATTTGGTTTTGGATATATTGGGGCCTATACTGCAGCAAAAGGAGTGACTCCGTTCGATCGTTTTACCATGGGCGGTAGCGGATTAACAGGGGTGAATCAACTCGGCGGAAGGGAGATTATCGCACTTAGAGGATATGAGGACCAAGCGATTTCTTCTGCAGGGTCTGATCCAATTATTGCTAAATACACCCTAGAATTAAGATACCCTATTTCGTTAAATCCCCAAGCCACATTTTATGTTACAAGTTTTTTAGAAGCAGGTAATACGTATCCAAATTTAAAGAATTTTAATCCGTTTAATGTTAAGCGGGCTGCAGGTATAGGGATCAGAGTTTTTCTTCCAATGTTTGGAATGCTAGGTCTAGATTATGGTCTTGGGTTCGATAAATTAGACTCATGGTCCTCCGGTTATAATGGGCCTTCAGACGCTTCAATTTCAAAAAAAGGGTTTTATCCTAAGTTAAGTTTCACAATTGGCATGAACCTTGGTGAATTGTAAAATGTGATAATAAAATTGTAAATTCGCCGTTCGCAGCGTAAAAAGTATGAAACACGTATTTCTTTTCTTTATTCTATTGGCGGGCTTCGTTATTCATGTAAATGCCCAAGCTTTAGCGTATATTGATTCTGATTTTATCATGGGTAAAATCCCCGAATATACAGAAGCCAAGTCTAAATTAGATAAATTGGCAGAAACATGGACGAAGGACATTGAGGATAGATATAAGGTAGTTAAACAGCAAAAGGAAAATTTTAATAAGGAAGAGATTTTATTGCCATCCGAGGAGAAGGCAAAGCGAAAGTCAGAAATAGAAAAGTTGGAGAAAGAAACATTGGATTTACAATCACAACGTTTTGGTTTAAACGGTGACTATTTTATGAAGCGTCAAGAATTAATTAAACCGATTCAAGACCGAATTTATACTGCGATGAAAAAAGTCGCTAAGGCCGAAGGGTATTCATTCGTTTTTGACAAAGCAAATCAAAACAATTTGATTTATGCGGATAGTGAAGCGGATATTAGTGAATATGTATTAGATGAGATGGGAATTAATAAAGAATAATAAATTAAACAACGTATGAAACAATTTTTCTTAGTATTAGCAGTAGCATTAATGAGTTTAAGTCTTAATGCTCAAATGAAGATCGCACATGTTAATTCGCAAAGTCTTCTTGACTCGTTGCCTTCTTATTTGAAAGCGGAGTCTGATTTAAAGAAATTTCAGGACGATGGTGTAGCGGAGTTGTCTGTTTTAGAAAAGCAAATCAATGATGCGTATGTTCGCTTAGATGGTATTAAAGGTGATTTAACTCCAACCATGCTGAAAATTGAACAAGAGAAGATTATGGGATTAGAACAACGTTACCAGCAAACGCAATCCTTGCTTCAACAACAACTTCAAACCTTAGCGAATGAATACAACCAACCAATTCTTGATAGACTTCAGAAGGCGGTTGAAATCGTTGCAGATCGAAAGAAAGTAAATTATGTCCTTGATGTTTCTAAACTTTTATATTCAAAGACAGGTATCGACATTACGGCAGAGGTTAAATCTGAATTAGCTCGTTTAGATGCTGAAGCAATGAAGAAGTAAAAACCTAGATTTAATTTTAAAGGGGCTTTTGCCCCTTTTTTTATACCTTTATTTTGTGGAACGGAAAGGAAAAATAGGCGTCTTTGATTCGGGTTTTGGGGGGTTAACCATTTTACGTGATATTGTTCATTTGTTCCCAAAGTACGACTACGTATATCTAGGAGATAATGCACGAGCACCTTACGGTAATAAGTCCTTTGATTTGATTTATGAATACACCTTAGAAGGAGTTAGATTTCTCTTCGAACAAGGATGCGAACTTGTAATTCTTGCTTGCAATACAGCTTCAGCAAAAGCATTACGAACCATTCAACAACGGGATTTACCACGCATTGCACCTAATAAACGAGTGCTAGGGGTAATTCGGCCAAGTACTGAGGAGATTGGCTCGCTATCACGAACCGGTGTGGTAGGTATTTTAGGGACAGAAGGAACTATTAACTCTATGTCCTATGTTATTGAATTGGCAAAGTCTAGTCCAAATACCAAAGTATACCAACAAGCTTGTCCACTTTGGGTCCCATTAATCGAAGAACAAGAATACCATTCACCAGCAGGAGAACTCATTATTGCATCAGATCTTAAACGATTATTTAATCAGAACTCAGACATAGACGTCATTGTTTTAGCGTGTACACATTACCCAATTTTGAAACCGTTAATAGACTCCTTGGTCCCTTCGGGAGTTACTGTACTTTCTCAGGGCCCCTTAGTAGCTGAAAAACTGAAAGATTATTTAAAGAGGCATCCGGAAATAGAAAACCGACTTGCCCTTGAATCAACGTTAAGGTGCTATACAACCGAGAGTAGCGATTATTTTAACGAACACGCCAGTGAAATATTCGGACAAGCCTTGAATGCGGAACAGATTCAACTAACTTAGCAACCAGTCAATTCATGTATTATGGAAATAACAAAAGAACTTCATGACCGCCTCGAACTACTTAATGCAAAATATCAGGCCATTGGCCAGGATTTGCTATCTTATCTCGATGGCTTATTATATGCCGATGTAACCACCTATTGGGACTATATAGAATTAGATACCTTGTTAAGTCTTCAAAAGCCAAAAACAAAATTTCCTGATGAGGTGGTATTCATAATTTATCATCAAATCACCGAGCTTTATTTTAAATTGGTTCTTCAGGAGTTTAAAGCATTGGGTGAAATCGAAACCCCAACAAAAGCACATTTTATCGATCGAGTAACGCGTATTAATCGATATTTTGAGGCGCTCGTAAAAAGCTTTTCCATCATGGTTGATGGCATGGATCGCGATGAGTTCTTAAAGTTTAGAATGTCTCTATTGCCGGCAAGTGGTTTTCAATCGGCGCAATACCGTCAAATTGAAATTTATAGCACAGATTTTATCAATTTAGTTGCTCGTGACATGCGTTCAACGTTTGATTCAGAAGCCTCGATAGAATCCATGTATCAACAAATTTATTGGAAATATGGTGCTACAGAAATTGAAACTGGCAATAAGACCTTAACCCTTACGCAATTCGAGGAAAAGTATGAACAAGCGTTTATTGCCCTTGGTGAGCATTGTAAATCGCGCAATTTATGGCAGGTATATTTGAATTTATCTAAAACTGATCAAACCGATGAAGAGGTGATTAAGGTCTTGCGTACGAATGATTTAAATGTTAATGTGTTTTGGCCTCTTGCCCATTACAAATCTGCTGTTCGTTACTTAGCAAGAAAAGAAGTAGATGTTGCTGCAACAGGTGGAACCAATTGGCAGAAGTATTTACCTCCGAAATTTCAAAAACGTATTTTTTATCCCAGTTTATGGACTACAGAAGAAATAGACCAATGGGGTAAGGGTTGGGTAGAAGACCAAATTAGAGAGATACTTAAAGGGGCTTAATATAGGTTTCTGTAAAATCATACAATCCGATTTGACTTACCTTAATACCTCGCATTTTTAGGTTAAATACAAATACAAAATCGTCATAAAGAATGGGTAAAACCCAATGCTCTTCTTGTAAAATCAAGTCACACGTTGTGAAATAGTTATTTCTTAATCCATTATCGGATTCTTCCATTCCCATGCTAAAATTGAAGTCATAAATGGCGGAATTAACTTTAGGAAACATCGGGTTTTGATTTTTATTGGTTGGATTTTTACTGTAAAACAGGCTAAAATATGCTTCTGGATCTGGATAGTCTGGAGACCAGCCGAGTTTCCATAATGCCGCTTTATTTGAAACAACTGCCTTGTATCTTGTGGCCAAATCAACCTCGTGAATTGTGGTTTGAATCCCAAATACAGTATATAATTGGTTAGCAATGTATTGACAATATATCTTAGCTTGTTGTGAATTATTCCCAGCTAGGTATAGGTTTATTCTAGGAAACGGGTGATTTGGACCGTATCCGGCTGCCCGAAATAGTTGTTTGGCGAGCACAACATCCACGGGTTTTTTAGGAAGTTCATTGTTGTTGTAATAGGAAGATGGTGGAGCAAAGCCTTGTTTTGCAGGAATACCATCACCATTCATAAGTTCATTGGCAATAATTTCGCGATCGATTACCAAATCAATGGCTTTCCTTACTCTAGGATCTTTGAAACATTCATACTGTTGATTTAACACGATCATAGAGACCCTACTACCAGGAATAACCATTACTTTATGAGCAAAAGGTTTTTTCTGTTGAACCGTAGTTAAATCGAATAAAATATGATCAATATGTTGCGGCGATACCTCACTAATTACATCTATCTGTTGATTTTTAAATGATTTAACCCCTTGTTTTTCACTAGACATTACGTTAAACATCAGGGCGTCAAGATAAGGCAAGGTATTCCCATAGGAATCCTGTTTCCAATAGCTTGGGTTATACTCAAGTAACACCTGCTTCTTGTTGATTTTTTTGAGTAGAAAAGGCCCGGTACCAATGGGATGATAAATTATTTTATCCTTGTAAAAATCATAAGCGATTTTTGAGCAAATTCCATATTTTGAACTGGTTAACAACTGTGGGAAGTGGGCATATTTCCCATTCAATTGAATATCTAAGCAATGCGAATTCACAATGCGTATTCCAAGAATAGATGGGATTTCTTTTTTATTAAAAACACGGTCAGCACCTTTTATCTTTCCTATTAATGCGTCGTTTGATTGATTAATGTCATTTTGAGAACAGGCCATTTCTAGTGTGAACTTCACGTCAGCGGATGTGAGCTCATTTTCTCCATTATTAAAACACGCATCTTCATGAAAATAGATGCCTTTTCGTAAAAAGATTCTCAGAACCTTATGATCATTCTTCCACTCGTGTTTTTCTGCCACGCGAGGAGTTATACTGTTTGATTTCCCCTCTAGATCAAACAGTGGTTCGAAAATATTACTTATAATGCGGTGAGCATATAAATCGGAATTATATAATGGATGCAACGTTTGAATAGGTTCGGGAATGGAAAGCGTAACGGTGTCGCCATAAACAGCCTTTCCCCCTTTTATTATTCGTGAATCGTTTAACGAACATGAATAGATTAGCGAGCTTAAGATGACAAATAAGAGGAATATGCCCTTCATTATTATTCTTCAAAAGCAGATTTAATAAATCTAAGTCGATATGATACCCCTTGAACTTGGCAGTCTATGAGGTATACTGCATCTGGCAGATCATGTACGTTAATATCAATCGCCTCACCAGAAGACAATGCTCTTCCGGCCGCATCATAAATCACCCAATGGTCTACGTGCTGATTGAGATGAATCCATTGGCTTGCAGGCACTGGATAAATTCCTAAATTAGGCAACACCGTCTCACCATTTTCTAATACACCCATATACACACTATCGCTTATTTCACAACCGTTAGCGTCGGTAACAGTAACGTTGTACCAACCTTGGGTTAAATAAACAGCTAAGCTATCACTCTGCTGGTTGGGGTCTGACCATAAAAAGGTGTAAGGAGCAGTTCCGCCAGTTACGTGTGCTGTTGCCATACCATCTAGGGCATTAGGTGCTGATTCAGGGTTTATGGAAATTGAGATATTCATCATGCTTGGGGCTTGAATCTGAACAATTTGGGGTGTGCTTGAACAGTTGTTACTGTCTGTTACAACCAATGAATAACTCCCAGCAGCCAACCCCTGTATAATTGCGGAGCTTCCAACCCCGTTTGAGGTATAGGTAAACCCACCAACGCCTCCAGTTGCAAGTATATTAAGCTGCGCATCCTGACTATTCCAACAACTAGGTGGCGTAACCTGAGTAGTCAACCCTAAGAGTTGAGGCTCATTTATTGTATAGGACAAGGTGTCATAACATGGCCGAGCATCGGAAACCGTTAACACGTAGGTTCCAGGACTCAACGAACCAAGCGAATCACTGGTTGATCCATTACTCCATGAATATGTTGTGGGTGCAGGTCCGCCCGGATACACATGAATCATACCGTCATTATTTCCATTACACGTAACATCGTTTAATTCAGCCTGGCTAATTACCGGCGCAGCATTGGGTACGAGCACTGAGTCTACCACTACGCAACCATTTGGATGTGTGATTGTTATGGTTGCCCATCCTTCTGCTAACGCATTGTTAGGCTTAGTTGTAACGCCATTTTCCCACAAAAACACACAGGTACTAAACATGCAAGGACATCCTGAGCTGTTCACGATTGCTTGCCCATTGGTGCCACCAGGACACGTCGGAGGATAAATACCTCCAAAAGAAATAGCATATGGATCGGTTAAATAGGCGGTGTAGGTTTCGTAACATCCCACAGCATCTGTTACTTGAAGCACATAGGTTCCCGCAGCAAGGTTGTTAAGTTGTGGAGCTGAACTTCCGTTCGACCAGAGGTAGGTATAAGGTCCTGTTCCTAGGGTTGCACTGGGAATGATTGCCCCACTCGCTGTTCCGTTGCACCAGGGTTGAGTTACGGAAACACCAGAAAGAATGCTGCCAACGCCGCAATCTATGGATGTGTTGTGATATTCTCCATTATTCATCGTGCCAAGGTAACTTCCCCAGGCTAACCCTGCATTTGGATAAGTGCTGTTTAATTCAGTTCTAAACGCATAAACGCCCTTCCATCCCATGACATTTAAACTGTCTTTTTTCACCAAGTAGACTAAATCTATGGTGTTGTCATTGTCCAGATTGGTGAATAAAGGGGTTGAACCTACATTTGTTCCGGCGTGAACAGGTACAATTTCTTGAATGGTATTGTTTACAAAATCAAACGATTGCAAGCGGTGTTTCCAATACCCATTCTCCATATAATTAACGGCAAGTATTGCTTCATCTCTTCCGTCATTGTTTAAATCAATGGCGTTTCCTGAGGCAAATTGAAGGTGTCCAATGCTGTCCTTCATTACTACATTTCCTGTAGCTCCATCGAGAAGTACTTGGTAATAGTCGGTATACCCAGAACTTTGCCCTTTGGCCAATGACAGAAACACATCGGGATGATTATTTCCTGTAAAATTCCCAATAACAGGTTCTGCACTGGATTCAGTATTTGGTATTTGATAGCTCCAATGCACACTGAGGTTACTCCCTTTAATTTTTATTAATTTCCCACTATAAGATTGGATATAAATATTGTACTGATTGTTATTGGTTTTGTATATCGAAGCAGGCGCTACAAACCCTAAATTCGGATCGTGAGCGAGTTGAATGGATGCAGCCAAGGTATTATTTAACAAATCACTCAGTGGGCAAGCCCAAAAACTTCCACCTAGGGTTTCCCCTCCGGTGCCGTAAAGCACCCATTTAACCCCATTGCCCTGAATATCTGCCACTAAAGGTGAGCAATATGTTTCTGCACTATCCGGCACTACAGCTTTCGCGATAACTTGTCCGTTCAATGAATTGACTACCATCAGATGTCCTGGAGGACGAATTGTATCCCAAGCAGGTGCGGCATGGTCTCCCCCATTAGAAACTAAAATGTCTAAAAAACCATCGCCATTGATGTCTTCAATAAACTGAGGATTATAAAAGTTATAAAGCCCACTGTCTGCTGGATTAATGTTGTTGTATGGAAAGAAATCCCACAAGAGGGCACCGCTTGCCCCGTTGATGGCTAACAATTGCGCTTGCCGGCCTACCATGAACACGTCTTTTATACCGTCGTTCGTTATGTCTTGAAATACTGCGCTACCAAATACTTCATTCCGAGTAGCTCGTTTCCACAATAAGGCACCGTTGGCGCCATTTACCGCCATGATACCATTATTACTAAATGCGCCATCCGTTCCCCCACCAAACACAATGTCTTTGATACCGTCATTGGTTAGATCACAGGCTCTAGGTGATGATAGCGTTGGAATCGAATCAATAAAAAACTGCCAGTTTTGAGAGAATGATACGCCACAAAACAGGAGAGCAATGGTAAGTAGTTTTAGTTTCATGCCAATATAGAGTTCAATTAATTGGATAAAGATAAAAAATTCAAGTGCAAGATGAAAGGACTTCTTTGGCTAGATGGCTTAGATGTTTTATCTTTGCCCTGTAAAGGCTCCGTGGCGTCCTCCTTTACTCCGTTCCGGCGGACAAGCAACGTCATGATTTATTGGCTCCGTGGCGCAACTGTCCATTTGGGTATTTCAGTTGCTCACTTGCCAAACAACGGCTCCGTGGCGCAACTGTATAGCGCATCAGATTTCGGCTCTGAGGGTTGGGGGTTAGAATCCCTCCGGGGCCACAAATTAAGGACCTAGAAGGTATGTTAAAGTACCTTCTAGTAACTTAAACCCATTAAATAGGAGGTTTTCAAAACTTTTCAATACCAAGGTGTAATTAAAAATAGTACCCATTTTAGTACCTTTTTTAAAAATTAGTACCCAAATAGGTACCCACTAATTAGATCTACTTGAGTCTTCATTCTAGAAATAAAACTTGCCCGAACATCCATAATACCAATGTAAGAATTGTTCACTGATTTGTGGTTCTTGTTCTTTAAATTCATCTGAAATTAAAACACAAGTAGATATCTTACAAAGTGCTTTTCTTTTTCGTTTTCCTTTTACTGCCTCATCACAGATATAATTACTATATAATTCATTTGTCACCAAGAATTCAATTGGTATTTCCATTAAGAACATATCTTGGTAATAGTTACCATGATAAGTGATGATTACATGTGCAAGAACATGGTCAATGTTGGTTTTCTTTTTCTTCATTATTTAATTCTTATTTGTTTAAGAAAAAGAATAGGTAATTAAAATTGATAAGTCAAATAGAGCGTAGGTATTTCTGCCACCCCCAACTTCTACTCATCCTTTCAAAAGTTGACTATTTGAAGTAATTCAATTATTCTTTTCCAAAAAGAATATGAGTCAACTTTTACCCCCAACAATTGTAAACAAGATCCAGGATCTTAAACTTTCCAAAAAGGATAAATGTAAT
>JBEIDV010000051.1:0-11301 GCA_040383285.1 Crocinitomicaceae bacterium
GTGCGAATATTTTGTACTATGTTTATACGCGTTAGTACAACGCCCACGCTATCGTTCAGTTCAGCTTATCAGTAAAAAAAAAGCACCCCTCAACCGAAGGATGCTTATTCTTATTAAAGTTACTTTACTTAATTAGTGCTTGTGATCGTGTCCATCATGGTCGTGATGTTCTTCGATTACGGGTGTTTTTTGCGGTGCCTCTAGGTTTACCATTTCAATTTCAAACACGAGGTCAGCGTATGCAGGAATTCTTGGATTCCCTTGTGCGCCGTATGCTAAACGATACGGAATGTACAATGTTGCTTTTCCTCCTTTACCTATCAGCTTTAACCCTTCTTCAAATCCAGGAATCATTCGTTGAACTTGATAATTGAAATCCATAGGCACATTACGGTCGTAAGATGCATCAAATTTCTCGCCTGTAGCAAAGAAGGTACCTTTATAATGCAGGGACATTTTTGAGCCCATTTCTCCTTTATATGCCTCACCCGGCGTTTGAATCACATAGATCAAACCACTGGCAGTTTGTATGAGTCCTTCACTGATGTCTTGTGCAGAAACACGTTTTTTAAAGTCCGCGTTGTATTCAATATCCGTCATGGAAGCTATTTTAGCGTAAAGTGCTTGTTTTGCTTTTTCGGCTTCTTTTAACTTCAAATACTTCCCGTCGAACGCAGTTTGCCCATTAAACGCTTGAGCAGCTTTTCCAACGCGCATGATGGTTACTGAATTCATCACATCATTTTGCGCAATCGCATTCACCACATCCTGACCTTGAACCACTTTACCGAATACGGTATGTTTTCCATCTAACCACGGTGTTGCTTTGTGGGTAATGAAAAACTGACTTCCGTTGGTATTGGGTCCGGAATTAGCCATGGAAAGAATTCCTGGTGTAAAGTGTTTTAATGAGGTATCAATTTCATCGAAGAATTTATATCCCGGTCCGCCCATTCCATTACCCTGTGGATCTCCACCTTGAATCATGAAATCAGCGATTACGCGATGAAACTTCAAGCCATTGTAATATGGTTTTGTTACTTTGGTGGTATCAACGCTTAACTTACCTTCGGCTAAGCCAACAAAATTACCAACGGTCATTGGAACTTTTTCATAGTACAATTGACATATGATATCTCCTTTTGAGGTATTAAACTTTACATAGAGACCATCTGCGATTTTATTTTCTGTTAATTGTAATTCTTTTTTTAATACCCCACAAGAAAACAGGATTAGTGCAATGGATGCTAATAAAAATATACGCTTCATATTATTCAAAACTTAATAATTCAACTTCAAAAACTAAACAAGAATACGGAGTAATAACGGGTGTTGGAGAAGAAGAACCGTAGGCCAATTCTTGAGGAATGAAAAACTTATATTTCGCTCCTTTCGACATTAACTGTACACCTTCTGTCCATCCTGGAATTACTTGATTCAAAGGAAACTCAATCGGTTCCCCTCGTTCTACCGAACTATCAAATACTATGCCTTCAATCGTAGTGCCGTGATAATGCACCTTTACGGTAGATTCTGCGGTTGGATGTGCTCCATCTCCCTCTTTAATCACTTGATATTGCAAACCACTTGCGGTGGTAACTATGCCTTGTTTTTTACCGTTATCTGCAAGAAACTTCTCTCCAGCCACTTTGTACACTTCGCTTTTCTTATCTTCCTCCGCTTGTTTCATCATCGCTTTTTCTTGGAAATACATCGATAAAACCATGTCTGTACTGTCTTGACAGACCAATCGTCCTTTTGCGACTGCATCTCTAAATCCTTGAATAATCAACTCAAAATTAGCCTCGCTCATTTCTTTACCTAGGCTGTTTCCGATGTTAACTCCCATCAAGTATGAAACGGAATCAATTTCATTTTTCAATACTACTTTCTTTGCTTTCTTTTGCGCAAGGGCAGTAAAAGCGAACAGGACAGCGCCTGTTAAAACAATCATTTTTTTCATAAGTTAATTTCGATTATCAACTCCCCAGTACATTTTATTACGAATAGTATCTAAGAAGTTCGTATGTTCAAATTTAATCACATTAATTAGAAACTCTGCCTTGGTTACGCGGATTTCTTCCCCTTGTTTAATATTTTTTGTGACACCATCTAAACTCACAAGGCACGTTCGGTCGCGACTCTCTAGGGTTAAATCAATCGGTAAATGGTCTGGAACTACCACGGGGCGTACATTTAAATTATGTGCTGCGATGGGTGTGATGATGTGTACTTGACATCCTGGGGTAATGATTGGACCGCCGCAGCTCAAGTTGTAACCGGTAGACCCTGTTGGGGTAGAAACAATTAAACCATCAGCCCAATACGAATTCAGGTATTTACCGTCCAATTTTGCATGGACCGTAATCATGGAAGAAGTATCTTTTTTTGAAATCGTCAATTCATTGAGTGCGAAGTTCTCTAAACCAAACAACTCATCCTGCGTTCTTACCCGGATCAAGGATCGTTTCTGAAATTCGTATTTTTTATCCTCCAACAGTTGAAACGTTTCACCAATGGCCTCTTTTGAAATATTGGATAAGAACCCTAACCTGCCCGTATTAATCCCAAGAATCGGAACGCCGGAATCACGCACAAAGCGCACAGCGCGAAGGAATGAACCATCCCCTCCGAGACAAATCATATAGTCGATGCCTTTTTTAAAATCTTGATCGGTCTCATAAGTTGTGCAGGGCAAGGAAAAATCATACTTGGATTTCAAGTGATTCAGCATATCATGCTCCATGACTACATTCCAACCCCGTTTTTGACATTCGGCATGTACTTGATGAACATAGTCCAAGCTTTGCCGTGTAAATTTCATCCCAAAAATCGCTACATGTTTCATTTAGAATTTCATAAAGTTCATGAGGGCATCGAATCGATTCCGCAAATCCTCCTCCGCATCCTTATCTTGAAGTGCGGCTTTAACCTGATAATCATACCGTTCGAAGGTTCGAATGATGGACGATAAATTAGAGGTGTTTATTTTTAAGGTAACTTCAGTATTGGTAGACTCTTCGTTCGAAGTAATGTAAGAGCTCAAAATTTTTGCATTGTTACTTTCAACAATTTGTGCAATTTGTGCTAAGCTATAATCTGACTGATTCATTTCAAGAACCAAGATTCCACCATGCTCTTTCAAGCTTCCAAAATCCGAGAGGACCGACATGATGCCGTACACAGAAATGCATCCTAAGTATTCTTCATTATCATTTAATACCGGAAGTACCGACAATTTCTCTGTGGACATTTTAAGTAAAATGTCATATACATGGGCATTTTGATTAACAAAAGGTCGCGGTAAGTGATCGAACAAATGATCCAAGTCCGACTCAAGATTTAAATGATCAAGTACCGCAGATTCAGAAACAAGACCTACAAAATTTCCATTTTTCAATACTGGTAAATGACTTACCTTGAATTCATCCATCCAAAGCATGACTTTTTCCCCCGAATCTGTGTGCAATAAGGGAGGAATTTCTTCAGAAAGGATTTCTAGCGCGCGCATAACCGGTTGCTAAGGTATGGAATTCCGTATAGAGTTTGTAATTTTGAACAAAAATCACGTGACGAAACTCAGCGTAAACATTAATAAAATTGCGACAATCCGCAATGCACGAGGGGGATCAACTCCCAATGTTGTAAAATTTGCCATTGATTGTCAGACCTTTGGCGCGGATGGCATCACGGTACATCCACGTCCAGACGAGCGTCACATCACCTATAAAGACACCATAGAAATTGCTGAAATCATCACCACTGAATTTAACATTGAGGGATACCCCGATGCACGATATTTCGAATTATTAAAAAAAACCAATCCAGCACAAGCAACCCTAGTGCCTGATGGTCCAATGGTACTTACCTCAAACGCGGGCTGGGATGTCAAAGCAAATGAAGCGGCCCTCACTCGATGGATCGAGGAAATTAAAAGTTTGGGAATTCGATGTTCACTATTTATGGAACCGAATCATGAGCAAATAGAGCGGGCAGCTAAACTGGGCGCCGATCGAATTGAATTCTACACGGGACCCTATGCCGAGCATTTCCCTATAAATCCTGAAAGCATAAAACCCTATGTTGATGCCTGTGCTTTTGCAGTGGAATGCGGACTAGAAATTAATGCCGGTCATGATTTAAGCCTAGAGAATTTGAGATTCTTTAAGCAGCACATGCCAAGATTAGACGAGGTTTCGATTGGACACGCGTTAATATCAGACGCGCTTTATTACGGAATTGAAAACACCATTCACCTGTACAAGCGCTGTTTAGATTAAACCTTATTGATTAGGGTGCGCGTTGGATATGCAAAATGCACCTGATGTTCTCTGAAGAGGCGGTCTATTTCGAAGCGGATTTCAGACTTATAATTCCCTATATCCCAGCTATTTTCTGCCCAAAAAACAAGTTCCATTTCGATACCATTTTCGGCAAAATTTGACATTCGAACAATGACTGGTTCTTCCCTACTGACGATCGGATGTCCAAGCGCGGCAGTTTTTAATAACTCGGTAGCTAAAACGGTATTACTGCCGTATTCTACCAAGGCATGAATGGTAAACATAGACAAGGAAGAACTATGGCTCCAATTTTCAACTTGCTGCTGGGTTAGGTGCGTATTTGGAATAATGAGTACATTTCCTTCCTTGGTTTGAATTTGAGTAGTTCTGAAGCTGATTTTAATGATTCGAGCTACAAAATTATATGCCCCTTTATGGGAATTCGTTTGCGTCTTAGCATCAATTTCCACGATATCCCCCACTTTAATATTACCCTCTAAGAGTAAAACAATACCTGCAATCGTATCTTTAAACACATCCTGAAGACCTAAGCCAATACCAACTAAAAGTCCAACAGAGCCTGAAAGAATTAGTGAAATATTTAAACCTAACACATTAAAGGATAATAAGACAGCGGTTAGATAAATAATATATCTAGCAATTTGTACGTACACATATTCCACGCCTGGGTCATATGCTGTTTTTGCCCGATGCTTCTTTCCGATATATAACTTGTAAACGCTGGAGGCAATTTTTGCTGAAAGAAAAATAACGGCAACTATTATTATACTATAGAGAGAAATCTTTAACGAACCTATACTAATGAGGTTGTAATTGATAAACTCCTCAAATGTAATGTCACGGTTATTGAAGCGAAAACTCAACACGGCAAAATAAAGTGCAATCAAATAAACACTTTGCGTAAACAGCTTTAAATAAGTCTCACGTCGT
Organism: Crocinitomicaceae bacterium; assembly: GCA_040383285.1. Taxonomy (GTDB): domain Bacteria; phylum Bacteroidota; class Bacteroidia; order Flavobacteriales_D; family Crocinitomicaceae; genus UBA952. The sequence continues at coordinate 5,235 of JBEIDV010000051.1, forward strand.
CCTTCAAGATGAATATTATTACTCTTAAATTGTTTTTTCAAAAACCTCGAAAGCATTCTTCGAATAACAGTTGCACCTAGGAAAATAATGACAAGAAACACTAAATTCCAAATACAAATATTAAACGGTCCGACTTTAAATAAGGTGGTACTTAACATTACTTTATTATTATCCTTCCTAATTTTTCAGAGAAGGTTTGTTTAATTTTTTCATAGGCCATTTGTTCGGCCAAAAGTTCGAGTTGCTCTTGTTGACTCAATTCATCTGAAGCTAATTGCACGCGTAAGCTTTTAATATGTTCTGTTATCTTATACTGTTTAAAATTATAAATCGCATAAAGCACCGTACCAATCAAGTCTGAATCTTCTTGCTTGGTGTATATTCTATATTGAGAAGCCCATTTCGGACTTAGCTCATCTTCAAAACCGATAAGTTGAGTTGTTAAATTTAGTATTTCGGAATTACTTGATTTCAAAAAATACTTGTACGTATACAAGATACCCTCTGCAACCCCATCCACAATTTCACCGAATATATCATAACAAACAGGGTGTTTAAAGCTCAGGTCATCGGAATTTAATTCTTGAATAACAAGCTCATTGACACTCACTGGAATTTTATCCCCGCTTGGATCAAGCAACACTTCTTTATTTCCAAATTTGAGCATCAATCGAATAAGTTCTTTTTCAACCAAGGCCTCATCTTGCAGAACTTCTTTAATAGTACCCTTTGGCGAAATCGGTTTTACAGTAATAGCGTCTTTAACCCAGGGCTCATCAACTTCCTCTGCAAATTTTCCAGCGCGATGTTTTGTGACTTCTTGAATAATCATTTCTTCAGTTAACTGATATGAAGAAGCGATTTGTTTTGCATAAATAGTTCGTGTAATCGAGTCTGGAATCAACGAAATTGAATATACAATATCTTTAATCAGCTTTGCCTTCTGTAGCGGATCATTTTCCGTACCCTTCAGTAATAAGCCTGCCTTAAATGAAATAAAATCTTGTCTATGGGATTCTAAAAACTCATTTAGCTCATCCGTCGTACTTTTTTTAGCGAAGGAATCAGGGTCCTCCCCTTCTGGGAATAACACCACCTTAACATTGAGTCCTTCTTCTAGAATCAAATCTATTCCCCGGAACGACGCTTTTATTCCTGCGGCATCTCCATCGTAAAGTATCGTGATATTTTTAGTGTATCGCGAAACGAGCCGAATTTGTTCTCTTGTTAGTGAAGTACCGGAACTAGAAACCGCATGCTGAATGCCGGCTTGATGCATACTAATGACATCCGTATATCCTTCGCAAAGCAAACATTCATCCTTTTTAACGATTTCACCCTTGGCAAAATATAAGCCATACAGAATTTCACTTTTATTATAAACCGGGCTTTCGGGCGAATTAAAATACTTGGCAACTTTTTTATCAGACAACAAGGTTCGTCCACCAAAACCAAGCACACGACCCGAGATGCTATGAATTGGAAAGATCACCCTTCCTTTGAAAAAATCAAATTGGCGCCCTTCTTTTTCCTTACTTAAGCCAACCTTATCCAAGTATTCAAACTTGAATCCTTTTTCTAAGGCAGCCTTGGTTAAATCAGTTCCTGTATTCTTACAATACCCTAATTGAAATTTAGTAATGATGTCGGCATGAAATCCACGCTCAATAAAATAAGATAAGCCGATACTCTTGCCTTCATCTGTTTCATGGAGCGTTTCCATAAAATGATTCTTCGCAAATTCATTGATGATAAATAAACTATCCTTTTCATTAGCGGCGGCTAGTTGTTCCGCCGAAAGCTCTTCTTCTTTCGGAAGTTCAATGTTATATTTATCAGCTAACCATCTCAGTGCTTCGGGATATGAAAAATGTTCCTTCTCCATCAAGAAACTGACAACGTTCCCCCCTTTGCTGGTTGAAAAACACTTATAAATTTGCTTAGCTGGAGAGACCACAAAAGACGGAGTTTTTTCAGCGGTAAATGGACTTAATCCTTTAAGATTGCTTCCTGCGCGTTTCAATTGCACAAACTCTCCAATGACCTCTTCGATTCGTGCGGTTTGAATAATTTGATCAACAATATGTTCTGGAATTCTACTCATCCAAAAACCCGTAATCTTTTTCGTTTATCACCTTACCCTTCTCGTCATAGGTGGTCCAAATACCCACCATTTTATCGTTTCGGTATTCTCCACGGTAATGCATGGCTCCGTTCGGATATTTCACCAAACTAAATCCTTCGCGCATCCCGTGGTTGTATACAGTAATTGATTGCTCATTCCCATTTTCCGAATAAAACACCCATTTCCCGTCTCGATTCCCTTTTTTATCAACGGAACCATGAAATTTCAACTGTTTCTTACCGGGATACCATTCGGAGTATACGCCGTGTTTAACCTCAATTAAATTTTCAGATTTAACTTGTTTTTTCGTTGCCTTCTTTGTCGTGCAAGAAGCCAAAACTAAGGCAATAAATACAGGGATAATTATTCTCATTTTGTTCGATTCATGGTATATTCAACAAGGCCAAGCAAGGCCATTTTAGCTTCATTGTTAGGGAATTCATCGAGTAAGGCTTTAGCCTCGTTCCCCAAGGATCGCATTTTTTGTTCTGCATATGCTATGCCCTGATTTCGCTTCACTAAATCAATCGCTTTTCGGATATGTGATTCACTGTCGTTGTGATTCTTAATGATGTCTCTTAACTCAGTAGCTTCTGCCGTTGGCGCATTATTCAGGGTGTAAATGATTGGGAGTGTCATCTTTTGCTCTCGAATATCATTCCCCGTAGGTTTGCCGATATCAGCGGCACTTCCAAAATCAAATATATCATCTTTTAATTGGAAGGCTAAGCCCACTTTTTCTCCAAAGAGCCGCATGACCTCGCGATGAGTAGTACCACCGGAAGCTAAATAACCTGCTTCACAACAGGTCGCAATTAATGAAGCCGTTTTTTTTCGGATTACCTCAAAATAAACTTCCTCGGTGATATCTAATTTTCTTGCCTTCTCAATTTGAAGCAATTCACCTTCAGACATCTCACGAACAGACCGGGCAATGATTGCTAGTAAATCCGTGTTTTGTTTTTCAATGGATAAAAGTAAAATTCTAGATAACATATAATCACCTACCAATACTGCAATTTTATTCTTCCAAAGGGCATTAACCGAAAAATAACCCCGACGTTCATTTGCATCATCCACGACATCATCATGAACCAAGGTTGCCGTGTGTAACAATTCAACTAAGGCTGCTGCGTCAAACGATTTTGCATTCGTTTCACTGAACATTTTACACGATAGAAATACAAAAAGTGGACGAATCTGCTTCCCTTTTCGCTTAACCAGGTAATGAGTGACCTTATCTAACAGCGGAACATCAGACTTCATGGTTGACGAAAAAAACTGCTCAAATTCGGCGAGTTCCTTTTCTACTGGTGCAATAATTTCTTCAACGCGCATGATTTCACAAAGGTAACAAAAGGAATAGGGTGAATGTCATAACAGGGATTGCCTTTTTAACAAATATCGCGTTAACACCTCATGATAACCGTCCTCAATCGCTAAGGGAACAAAATCAACTGCTAAATCACCACATTTTAACTTTAATGCACTGAGACCTTTTTCATATCGTTCCACATACTGACGTTTAAACTCATTCGGAAGCATGCGCATTTCTTCACCCGTTTCCATGTCGACCAAAATATAAGGTCGATTCTCTAGCGAGAAATCATGTTCTATTTCCCGACTATAAAGATGAAAAATCACCACTTCATGACGTTGGTGCTTCAAATGACTTAACGCATTCATAAAATCAACATCATCTTCGCTGGAGGACCATAAATCAGTAAACACCATAACCAATCCGCGTTTCGGAATTCGCTGAGCTACCTCATTGAGTGCTTGTGAAATGAATGTGTCTGAATTTTTTGTTGGTGAATATTCCCCAAAAAACTTTTCTAATTCAGCATATACGTAGCGCTGATGCAGCGGCGAAGATTTTGCAACGGTATGTAGCTTCAAGGTATCATGAAACAAGCTAATTCCAAAGGCATCGCGCTGTCGTTTCAACAACTCCATTAAACTCACCGCTGCGTATATCGCAAAGGTTAATTTATTCTCGCGTCTATCTGCAGGAAAATACATGGAGGGAGAACAATCTATGACCATTTGGCAACGCAAATTTGTTTCCTCTTCATACTTCTTTGTGTACAAGCGATCCGTACGGCCAAACAATTTCCAATCAATATGTCTGGTAGATTCTCCTTGATTGTAAATACGGTGCTCTGCAAATTCTACGGAAAACCCGTGCAAAGGACTTTTGTGCATCCCCGTAATGAATCCCTCTACCACTTGTTTTGCAAGTAACTCTAAGTTTCCGAACTCCACTAATTTCGAACGATCCATTGGTGATTTTAAGCGAAAATACTAAAAATAACTGGGCTTCCTTTGCCAAGCAACTTATGCTTAAGTTGCGGCGTCTAAAAAATTGTTAAATTTATATCATGAAAAAAATTCTACCCTTTTTAGTTGTTGCCTTGTGCGCATTTCAACTTAATGCCCAAACCGGCTACACACTCACCGGACTTAACTTGATGCCCAATACAGTAACTACGCGATGCGACACTGCGGTTACGGTTGCTTATTATGCGCAATCCGCAGCAAATAATGCACAATCCACTCATACGCTACCCTTCGTACTTAGCGGAAACAACTTTGTTTCTTCTCAATTTCAATTCAGCATCAGTTGGGGGGACGGAACAAGCAACACCTACAACGGCGGTGTTTCAAGCACTGGTACGGTCATTAATTTAAATCCTCCACCCGCACACACCTATCCAGGTCCTGGAACGTATACCCTAATCACGAATGTAATTAATTGGGCTAATCAAACGAGCGCTGTGGACACGGTTGTTCTAAACCTAGGTTCATGTGCTCTGCCTGTGTATTCTTTAATTCAAGTGGATTGCAATAATGATGGCGTGATAGACTCGACATTAAACAATTCTGGAATCCCATTGGTCATTACTGGCTCTGGTCAAAGCTACACGGGAATTACGCAAAACAACTATTATTTATTTACCGGGATCGAACCGGGGTTGTACACCCTAAGCATAGATCCAGCGTGGCTTGCAGCGAATAATTACACCATCGATAACATACAAGGTCCACCATCTTTAGTTGCGGGCACAGGTGCTCAAACCATGATAATCACCCTGAATTGCGGAAATGGCGGAAATCAAACTGCAACCATGTGTGTTGGCGGACAAGTATACTGTGACCAAGACAATAACGGACAGTTTAACGCAGGTGATATTGCTATAATCAATGCACCGATTACCATTAATTATGGTGCAGGTTCTACCATTGTTTACACCAACCAACAAGGGAACTACAGCACGAACTATTTGGGTCTGATAGGTGGTATTGCGACTGTATCGCTAAACAGTAATTGGTTAGTTCAGCACGGGTATAGCTCAGCAAATCTAGTTGATACCATTTCAAACATAATTTGCATGGCAGGCGCGGCACCTGCTACAGCATCCTTTCCTGTTCAGTGTGGTCAAAACCCGGGGAATCCGAATTGTTATACGGGTTATGTGTTCTGTGATGCAAACAACAACGGCATCATGGATAACAATGAACTCCCGATGGCTTTTGCACCAGTAGTACTCTCTAATGCTCAAGGAGCAAATGCAAATACAGTTACTGTGTACACAGACTCTACAGGTTATTTCTCGTTTTGTGGTCAATTTGGAAATGGGCAGTATGTTCTTGCTTCTATCCCATCGAATTATTTGAATTATCTAGGGTACAGTGTTAATTTCAATTTCGTTACACTCATCGTGAACCAAGCGGCAGGAATGTTGCCAGTGAATTGCGGAGGAAACGGAGGAAACGCTTGTGCTGATCTTTGGACAACAGTTACCCCGTGGATTGGGTATTACCAAAACACCACAGCGCACATCCGCTTGAATTGGGGTAATTACGGACCTTCTTCGCCTGGACCATTTACACTTACATTAACCTTTCCTGCTGGAGTAACTGTTAATACGGCATCAATTA
>JBEIDV010000052.1:0-10893 GCA_040383285.1 Crocinitomicaceae bacterium
GGTTTATAATACACCGGTTAATTGTTGTTCCCTTAATGATTATCTAGCATGCGCGCAAGCAGCCATTTTATTAATGCAAACCAAAGAACAACTCTTTGATGCAACCTTAGATGTCATTCGTCAATTAGAAGCTGATCACGTGATTTATGCAGAATTGAGGTTTGCACCCTTACAACATTTAACGAAGGGCTTGACGCCGGAGGAAGTTGTCGAGGCTACCCTAGAGGCAGTTCATTCCTATGCGGGACCGGTTAAAGTCAATCTAATCCTTTGTACCTTAAGGCATTTTACCAAAGAACAAAGTGACCTCACGGCGGATTTGGTCATTACCTATGCAGCAAATGGCGTTGTTGGATTAGACTTGGCGGCAGATGAGGCAGGATTCGGATTAGAAAACCATCAAGCGGCTTTTAAGAAAGTTAATGCCCACGGCATCTCATGTACAGCCCATGCAGGAGAAGCAAGAGGTGCGGAATCCGTGATTGAGACCTTATCCTTGTTGCGCGCAAAACGCATAGGACATGGAATTCGAAGTGTGGAAGATACTGCCTTGCTTGAAAAGCTTAAAGAAGATAATATCCATTTAGAAATTTGCCCAACAAGTAATCATATTACCCGAGTTTACCCACAAGAATCAACATACCCAATAAATAATTTATTGCTTAATCGCATTTCTTTTGGGATTAATACCGACGGTAGAGCAATTTCTAACGTGACCTTAGCAGATGAATATCGATGGCTTAAAGAAACTAAAGGTTGGGATATTCATGACATGTTATATGTGAACGAGCAAGCACTTCAAGCGGCATTTATCTCTGACCAGGAAAAAGAAATTCTCCGAATTAAATTACAAGAAGGATTTGAGCCTTTTACCGGTTCTTTAAGTTAAAAATTAAAGAAGCACTTAGCCTGTAATACGTATCTTTTTGATTTAAATCTCCTCTGCGACTACCTGGTAGGAATAGTTCAGGTTCAAGACTTGGATTCGATAAGTAAACTGCTGCAGGGTCAGTTAATATTCCTGTTTCAGGATAAAAAGTAGATACATCATCCATGTGATCAGTAAAGGTTTTAAAACAAGTGGCTTCAAATCCAAGGCGAATTTGCTTGGTTAAGCCCAGACGCATTCCGAAACCAAGGGGCATAATAACGGTTGCCTTTCCGTAAGGAGTGGCCTGCCCCTCTGTTTTTAGCGGACGAAGTTCGATTAAGGTGCCATTATAATTCGCTTTTGGATTGAATGTGGCAAACCCAATTCCACTAAAGGTGTAAAGCTGAAAATTCGAACCTTTGTGTCTTGCTCTCGACGTAAGGTTGTAGAATTTACCATTGAATTCTTGTGCAAGAAATATAAACTCAAGGCGTTGACTGAATTCGAAATTATAACTTTCAAAACTTAGGTTCCTAGCTCTACGTTTAGCATTTTCCGAAAATGCATCACTCCCTTTGACTTGAAAATAACTAAACTCTGATTTAGTTGCAAAATACCGATTGAAGCGGAATTTAAATGCAACTTGCGCGCCCTTTCCAAGTGCTTCATCATCCATGTCTTTCATGGAATAATCAATGCCTTGACCCGAACCTCCGCCTAAATCCCCAGTAAATTGTGTGGCACAAAAACCCGCTTGAATTTCTAAGCGATTCGCACGCCAATTGGCTCGATTGTTAAAGTTCTCCCATTTGATTCGTTGAGTAAACCCAATTCCATGGAAGAAGATAAATACACCGATTGTTAAAAGCGTTTTTAGTGACATCGATCGTAAACTATGGTTTAATTGAATCGTTTAAAGGTTAGTAATACCTGTGACGCGAATAAGCCGATTATGGTTCCCATAAACATTGGAATAAACAAACTCATTTTGCTGCCGCTACAGGATGCTTCACACGGCGTTAGGGTATAATATAACCAACCACCCAAGGCACCAAGGAATAAACCGAATAATGTAATCCAAAAACCAATTGATTTCATTGTACTAAATTACGGATTCCATCATGTAATTCGATATGCTATACGTTTAATATTAGTTAATTCCTCTATCTTTGTTGCGTATTTATGCCCACGTGGTGAAATTGGTAGACATGCCATCTTGAGGGGGTGGTGCCAATAGGCGTGCTGGTTCGAATCCAGTCGTGGGCACCAATCAAAAGTCTGGAATTATTTCCAGACTTTTTTATTTCTTGCCGTTAAATGCGTGTATTTATAAGGAAGGAAATAAAAAAGGATGGTGACGACAACGGCGTCAGACGTTTGATTGTTTAGCGATTTAACTTTTTAGGTTGACGAAGTAATCCAGTGAATATTAGATCAAAAAGGGTGACGACAACGGCGTCAGACGTTTGATTGTTTAGCGATTTAACTTTTTAGGTTCACGGAGTAATCCAGTGAATATTAGATCAAAAAGGGTGACGACAACGGCGTCAGACGTTTGATTGTTTAGCGAAAAAAGTAGGCTCGGGTAGTACCTTTTCATGCTGGCATACTCGTAGATTACATATTTCTACGGTACTGTCCACCTACCTCAAAAAGAGCCTCTGTTATTTGACCAAGAGACGCGTATTTGCATGCTTCCATTAAATGCTCAAACATATTTTGGTTTTTTATAGCCGCTTCTTGTACCAAGGTAATGTATGAATTTGCAGTATCCCCATAGGTTTTATGAAGTTCATTTAACATTTCGATTTGGTATTGTTTCTCGTTCTCAGTAGCTCGTATGACTTCCTTAGGAAGAACAGTAGGGGATCCTTTCGAACTTAGAAACGTATTTACACCAATAATCGGAAACTCTCCAGTATGTTTTAAGGTTTCATAATACAAGGACTCCTCTTGAATTTTTGAGCGTTGATACATAGTTTCCATAGCACCTAACACCCCTCCTCGTTCAGTAATTCGATCAAATTCAGCTAATACTGCCTCCTCAACAAGATCCGTTAAATCATCAATAATAAATGACCCTTGCAGCGGATTTTCGTTTTTAGCTAGGCCTAATTCTCGATTAATTATTAATTGAATAGCCATCGCACGTCGCACAGACTCTTCTGTGGGAGTAGTTATCGCTTCATCGTACGCATTGGTGTGGAGCGAATTACAATTATCGTAAATTGCATATAAGGCCTGGAGTGTAGTGCGAATATCGTTGAAATCAATCTCCTGCGCGTGCAAGGACCTTCCTGAAGTTTGAATGTGGTATTTCAACATCTGTGCACGTGAATTTGCACCATATTTTCTTGCCAATGCTTTCGCCCAAATTCTCCGTGCTACACGCCCAATTACCGCATATTCAGGGTCAATTCCATTCGAAAAGAAAAAGGATAAATTTGGTCCGAAATCGTTTATACTCATGCCTCTACTCAAGTAATATTCTACATAAGTAAAGCCATTTGCTAAGGTGAACGCTAACTGTGTAATTGGGTTTGCTCCTGCTTCGGCGATGTGGTATCCGGAAATCGATACAGAGTAAAAGTTTCGAACGCCATTGGTTATGAAATATGATTGTACGTCACCCATTAAACGTAATGCAAATTCAGTAGAGAATATGCAGGTATTTTGCGCTTGATCTTCTTTTAAAATATCTGCCTGCACCGTACCACGGACCTGTTTCAAGGTATCTGATTTTATCTGTGCATAAATCTCAGAAGAAAGCACCTGATCTCCTGTTACTCCAAGAAGCATTAATCCAAGCCCGTTATTTCCTTCAGGTAAATCACCTTGATACCTTGGACGTTTGGTCCCTTTAGCGGTGTAAATCGAATTTATTTTTTGCTCAACTTCAGATTCAAGCCCCTTCGCTTTAATGTACTTTTCGCAGTTTTGATCAATAGCAGCATTCATGAAAAATCCAAGGAGCATCGGTGCAGGTCCATTAATTGTCATGGAAACCGAGGTTGATGGATCACTTAAATCAAATCCGGAATAGAGTTTTTTGGCATCATCGAGGCAACAAATTGATACACCAGAGTTACCTATTTTACCGTAAATATCTGGACGTGTTGCCGGATCATTTCCATACAAGGTGACTGAATCAAATGCTGTTGATAGTCGTTTTGCAGGCATTCCTAAACTTACATAATGGAACCGTTTGTTGGTGCGCTCAGGTCCACCCTCACCGGCAAACATTCGGGTAGGGTCTTCTCCTTCACGTTTGAACGGAAACAAGCCAGCGGTATATGGGAACTCTCCTGGGAAGTTTTCCTGAAGTACCCAACGAAGAATATCACCCCAACTGGTATATTTAGGGGATGACACTTTCGGTATTTGCGAATGTGAAAGTGATTCAGTGTGCGTTTTAAGACTTAACACCTTATCACGAACCTTGAACTCAAATTCCGGGTTCTTAAATGCTTGTTTTTTGCTATCCCAATGCTGAATGATCTCCCAGTTTTTCGGGTCAAAATTTAGTTTTTCTTGCTCGAACGCTTCCGTTAAGCCTTTAATCAGTCGATCTTTATCTTCTATTGTACCAAGCGTTAAGGTAGTTATTGATGACTGTAATCCTTGGAGTTTATTTGCTACTTGAACTTGTTGATTAACCCATTGATCATATGATCTATTATTTTCTGAAATCTCCGATAGGTAACGTGTTCGGTCAGGTGGAATAACGAAAATCTTTTCGGACATTTCTCGCGTAATTTCGAACGTCGAGTTCAATGGAGCACCTGATTTTTCAACTACCTTATCCATGATTACCTTATATAAGGTGTTCATTCCTGGGTCATTGAATTGTGATGCAATGGTTCCATAAACAGGCATGTCATCCACGTTGTTGTCCCATAAATTATGGTTTCGTTGATATTGTTTTCTAACATCCCTCAACGCATCCAAAGCCCCTCTTTTATCGAATTTGTTCAATGCAATTACATCTGCAAAATCGAGCATGTCAATTTTTTCTAACTGCGTAGCCGCGCCATATTCTGGAGTCATTACATATAATGAAACATCGCTATGGTCTAAGATTTCAGTATCTGATTGTCCGATTCCCGAAGTTTCAAGAATTATTAAATCATATCCTGCTACTTTTAGTATTGAGATGGCTTCGGAAACATGTTTAGAAAGCGCAAGGTTTGATTGACGGGTAGCTAAGGACCGCATGTAGACCCGATCGTGTTTTATCGAATTCATACGAATTCGGTCACCAAGCAATGCTCCGCCTGTTTTTCTTTTTGATGGGTCTACAGAAACTACAGCAATGTGCTTGTCTTGAAAGTCAATTAGAAATCTTCTTACCAATTCATCTACTAGCGATGATTTTCCTGCGCCACCGGTACCTGTTATCCCCAAGACCGGGGTTGAAATATCTTTAGCTTGATCTCTTAATTTAGAAAGTATGTGTTCATGTTTATCCGCAAAGTTTTCGGCACATGATATCACTTGTGCAATGGATGGGATATCTGAAATTGATAATTTTTCCGCATGTACAGGCATTGTTTCACCAGCTGGAAAATCACATTGTTGCACTAAATCATTTATCATTCCTTGCAATCCCATTGCGCGACCATCATCTGGGTGGTAGATTCTAGTTATTCCGTAGGCATGTAATTCTTGGATCTCTGAAGGAAGAATTGTTCCGCCACCTCCTCCAAAAATTTTTATGTGTGGCGCACCTTTCTCTTTTAATAAATCAAACATGTATTTGAAGTACTCCATGTGACCCCCTTGATATGAAGTCATAGCGATGGCTTGCGCGTCTTCTTGAATTGCACAATTCACGACTTCCTCTACGGATCGATCATGGCCAAGGTGGATAACCTCACAACCTGTTGATTGAATAATTCGCCGCATAATGTTAATGGCAGCATCATGACCGTCAAACAGTGAGGCAGCGGTAACAATTCGAATTTTATTTTTAGGTTGATAAGGTAGTGCTTGTTCCATAGGTACGCGTTCTAATTGAAGCGTAAAGTTAATGAATTTGCCGCATTACTGCATGGTTATTAGTGTTTCCATTTCTTGCTTTTCTGCAATTAAAAATGGATAAGTTGCGTCCAGAAGTGACTTCATATGAAGTGTGTCAAAATAGGTTTTAATCTTGAATTCGTAACTAAAAACTTGTTTGCCAACGAATTGAAACTCCTTATATTCCGTTTCACTTAGAATGATGAAATAAGATTTTCCTGCAGCATGTTTTCGAAATAAAGGGAACGTATGCCCCATAAACTATGCGATTGAGACTTTGTGAATAAACGCAATGGATACTTCATTAAATACTTCAGATTGCTCCACATTTACAACGTGACCGCAATTTGGAACTATTTCGATGGTTAAATTTTTATTTTTTCGAACAATTTCCTTGGCCGGTTCCAAAAATAAATGATCTTCACTTCCCATAACATATAACCCGTGGGTATCCGTTTTCCGTTCTTGTAAATAATTCAGATGCTTAGCCAAGCGTGCCGTAAGTTGAAACCAGCGATTGAATTCATGTGACATCAACTTTTTGGCTTCATCGATAAAAAGCATCCTAGATAATTCATGATTCTTTTTAGGCATCATGATTTGAGCGAAGAGTGCATATAATGCCATGTAAGGCAGAAATGGATTTAATATTCTTCCAACTCGCAACAGTAACCTTGATTTAACATTTAACCTTGTAATTGCGCCTGAAAAAACCATGGATTTAACCATCTCAGGATGAGTTACTTGAATTTGGTTAATAACAATTGATCCTAGAGAAACACCAATAAAATGGGCTCGCTCGATCTGGTTATGTCTTACCACCTCAACGACATCCTCTGCAATCATCTCGAACGAATAATTGCTTGGACTCTTAATGTTTTTAGACTTACCATGTCCGCGCAAATCGAGCATTAGTACGTTGAAATTTTCAGAAAATGCTCTGATTTGCTTGAACCATACTTTGGAACTTCCACCAGCCCCATGAATGAAAACGGTCCACTCTTTACTCGTAGGGTGTTTAATAAGTTTGTAGTAAAGCATACCCGAAATTAGTGAAAATATGTTAAAAACAAAAAAGAAGGCGAAGCACCTCTAAAAAAAATTGTAGAAAATGTTACGGTTTGTTGGTGAATTATTTATCTCAAGAAAAAGATACTTCTTCAGCTAGGGTTTTCTTATAATCTACTGTCACAAGGCGTATTAATAGCATTGAATTCATGATCTAGTCATAGGTGGCAGTTCAACATAGGTGAAGGACTTCTATCGATAAAGAACTGCTTTTTTGAATTTTGTGCGTGGTGGTTGGGAGGAAAGGTTAGGGTTCCAGCTTGTGTATAAAAGCGATGGCTAATTTGTTAAACGCTTCTGGTTGTTCTACATTAACCACATGTCCGCACTGATCAACAATTTCAAGGGTTAAATTTTTATTGCCTTTCACAATTTCTTTTGCAGGACCTACAAACAAATGGTCTTCACTTCCCATAATGTAGAGTGTTTTTTCATCTTTATTTTCTACGTGCAGGTAATTGAGATATTTGGTCAGTTGAGCCGTTAGTTTAAACCATCGTTTGAATTCCTTATTCATTAATTTTTTAGCCTCACCAATAAAGATAATTCGTGATTCCTTATGATTTTTTTTAGGCATCATGATATTGGCAAACAGTTTATATAAGGCCATGTATGGCAATACGGGTTGCAATGTTCTTCCGAGTTTTAGGAAAAACCTCGATTTGATGTCCATTTGAGTAATTGCTCCGGCAAAAATCATTGATTTAACCATTTCGGGATAATCCACCGCTACTTGACGAATTATTATACTACCTAGGGATACCCCGATGAAATGTGCTTTAGGAATATTCAGAAAATTGATGACTTCAGCTACTTCTTTTGCGATCAGTTCAAATGAGTATCTGCGGTGTTGTGGAAGTCCTTTAGATTTTCCGTGACCTCTTAAATCGATTAGAACGACATTGAAATTTTCTTGAAAATCTCTGATTTGTTTGAACCATACATTAGAGCTTCCACCAAAGCCATGGATGAAGATGGTCCATTCTGTGCTGCTGGGATGGGTAAGAACTTTATGATGAAGCATATGCAAAAATAGAAAAAGGGCTCCGAAAAGCCCTTTATTTTTTTGATTTAAGTTCGATTATTTTTTATCGTTAACTTCTTCGAAGTCTACATCGGTTACTTCGTCGTCAGGATTTCCGGATCCGGCTTGTTCTCCTCCTTCGGTTGATGCACCTCCTTGAGCATTCGCTGCATTATACATGTCTTGAGACGCGGCTTGGAATACTTGGTTTAGTTTTTCCATTGCGGGTTCAAGATTTTCCATATTTTTTGCTTCGAATTCTTTTTTCAATTCATTCAACGCGTCCTCAATCCCTTGTTTTTTATCTGCTGGGATTTTATCACCGTATTCCTTTAATTGACGTTCCGTTTGGAAAATCGTAGAATCTGCTTTATTTATTAAATCCGCTTCCTCCCGTTTTTTCTTGTCTGACTCGGCATTGGCTTGCGCTTCTGCTTTCATTTGTTCGATTTCCGCATCGCTTAGTCCAGACTTAGATTCAATTTTTATCGATTGTTCTTTACCTGTCCCTTTGTCTTTGGCCGAAATATTCATAATTCCGTTGGCATCAATATCAAAGGTTACCTCAATTTGCGGTACACCTCTAGGCGCCGGTGGAATATCTGACAATTGAAATCTTCCTAAGGTTTTATTGTCTCCCGCCATAGCACGTTCTCCTTGAAGTACGTGAATGTCAACTGCGGGCTGACTGTCAGCTGCTGTAGAGAAAACTTCCGATTTTTTCGTTGGAATGGTTGTATTAGCCTCGATAAGCTTCGTAAATACACCGCCCATGGTTTCAATCCCTAATGAAAGCGGAATAACATCAAGCAATAATACATCTTTAACTTCACCGGTAAGAACACCTCCTCGAATTGCAGCACCTACTGCTACCACTTCGTCTGGATTTACCCCTTTAGATGGAGCCTTTCCAAAAAACTTTTCTACTGCATCTTGAATGATTGGAATACGCGTTGACCCACCCACCAAGATTACCTCGTTAATGTCTTTCGGACTCAATCCCGCATTTTTTAAAGCAGAACGACATGGCGCAATGGTTCGTTCAACGATTTCTGAAATCAACTGTTCGAATTTTGCTCGTTGCAAGGTTCTAACTAAGTGTTTTGGAATCCCATTTACCGGCATGATATACGGTAAGTTAATTTCACTCGATGTAGTTGATGATAGTTCGATTTTAGCTTTTTCTGCCGCTTCTTTCAAGCGTTGAAGCGCCATAGGGTCTTCTCTAAGATCAATTCCTTCTTCACTTTTGAATTCGTCTGCCAACCAGTTAATGATTGCGTTATCTACGTCATCTCCTCCAAGATGCGTATCTCCGTCTGTAGAAAGTACTTCAAAAACACCATCTCCAAGTTCAAGGATTGATACATCATGCGTTCCACCACCGAAATCGAAAACAACGATTTTTTGATCGATACCTTTTTTGTCTAATCCATAGGCAAGGGCTGCCGCTGTTGGTTCGTTAATGATTCGTTTGATTGTTAATCCAGCGATTTCACCCGCTTCTTTTGTCGCTTGACGTTGCGCATCATTAAAGTATGCAGGTACTGTAACAACTGCTTCGGTTACTTCGGTTCCTAAGTAGTCTTCTGCGGTTTTTTTCATTTTTTGCAAAATGATAGCAGAAATTTCTTGAGGAGAATATAAGCGGTCATCAATTTTTACCCGTGGCATGTTGTTTTCGCCTTTAACTACCAAATAAGGAACACGCTTTGTTTCTGCGACTGAATCGTCGTAGCTGCTTCCCATGAATCGCTTAATCGAGTAGATTGTTTTTGTTGGATTGGTTATGGCTTGACGTTTTGCTGGATCTCCAACTTTTCGCTCGCCTCCATCTATAAATGCAACTACTGATGGCGTAGTTCTTTTTCCTTCTGAGTTTGTGATTACCACTGGCTCATTTCCTTCCATGACAGATACACAAGAGTTTGTGGTACCTAAGTCAATTCCAATTATTTTTCCCATGTTAACTTTTGTTTTTAAATGTTGACATCACCCCTTTTTCAATTTATGTGCCATGCCTGTATATCATGAAATAATATGACAAAGGGATAAACACGGCAGGGTTAAGGTGACGATTTGGCAGAATTCCTGAATTTTATCGCTTGTATTATGCCGTTTTAGCAAATTTTGATTTTGTAGCTAACCAAGCCGTAGGGAAATATGCCACGCTTAGGTCTAATATATCAAACCACAAGGGGGCATTAATCATGTAGACAGCCATGATGCCACCAATAAAAAATAGAAAGCCAATGGTATAAACAACCCAAGTGGCATACGTTCTAACAAGTAAGAGTGCAATCAAACAACCGCTTAGGGTACCCATGGCATGAGCGATGAAAGGGAAAATATAATATTTGACAGGGAGTCCATTAAAGGCTTTCATTCCTTCAGAGGAATTAAGATTCACTCCGTTAGGATAGGGAAATATTTTCATTCCTAGTTCAATGAAACTGCCATTTACCATGGCGCCTACAAATAGTCCGAGGAGTAATCCAAGAATTATTCGAAGGGCGTTCATTACAAGTGAATCACTTCGCCATAAGCAGCCGCAGCCGCTTCCATTATTGCTTCGGACATGGTAGGGTGAGGATGTACCGTTTTGATGAGGTCCATTCCTGTGGTTTCTAGTTTACGAACCGCAACGATTTCAGCAATCATTTCGGTAACGTTCGCTCCAATCATGTGAGCTCCTAGCAATTCGCCGTATTTCGCATCAAAAATTAATTTAACAAAACCATCCTTCGCGCCAGCTGCACTTGCTTTTCCTGAAGCAGAGAATGGGAATTTACCAATTTTAATTTCTCGTCCAGCGGCTTTAGCCGCCTTTTCTGTCATTCCAACAGAAGCAACTTCTGGTGAGCAATACGTACATCCTGGGATGTTGCCGTAGTCTAAGGGCTCAGGGTGA
>JBEIDV010000053.1:0-10736 GCA_040383285.1 Crocinitomicaceae bacterium
AATTCAAAATGAAGTGCCTGAAATTCGAGTTGCCCATAATCGGTGCTTACTCCATGTTTTTCTAAGGTTTCATTCAGCAAGCGTAACCAATGGGCGAGCGAATCACGGTATTCCAAACAGGTTTTCATGGATTCCCACGGCGCTTCACGTTGATTGTAGATTAAATAATTCGCCCGCTGCTTCCAGCGTTGTTTTTCATCTTCCGTTGCATATCCCCATGCGGTTTGAACTTGAACACAGCCATGTTCATAGCTAAGTCTCTCAAGGATTACACTGTCCTTGTTTTTTAGTTCCCACAATCCGTGACGGATTCCTTGATCGTAGTGGCCCACCAAAAATTGTCCGTTTAGCGTATCTCGTTCCTCGTAACGACCTTGTAATTGTTGGTTGATCATGCGAGATTTTACGTAGTTTTTGCCGTCAAAGGAATACCTAAGGTCAGTGTGTTCTTTATTATTATTGATTTCCCTATGCGATAGATTCCCATTGGAATAATACCGTTTTACGTCTTGATAGTTATTCCCATTCCCATGGGTGATTTCAATGTATAGTAAGCGCGTGCCTTGGATGTTCCATTCCGTTATTCGTTCGTTTCGTATCATGCCATCCCACCGTCCGATGTTCAAACGTTCCATTTGACCGTTCCTGAAGTAGCTGACATACGAGGTGTCGGATCGCTTGTTGTGGATGGATTTCACTTGACCGTTGTCATACCAATTCTTTTCAAACTCTCGATAATCCGCATTATTCCAGTTCATCTGCATTCCAGTGCTGTATCGTACATAGCGTATCAGCTTCCCTTGAGGAGACCATTCTTGTAAAGTTGCTTGTTTTTCAGTGTTGACTTCTTTTGATCTCACCAATAAACCTAAAGCGTTGTATTCTTTTTCTCGAACGGGTGCGAAGGGATTATCCGCGCTATAGTCATAAAGTGATTCTTTCGTCAACTTTCCTTGGTCATCCCATTGTTGCCACAGGCTGTCTTTAATGTTGTTGCGGTATATTCCTTGTTCATATACTCGGCCATTGAAGTGAAAATACCTCCAAGATCCATCCGGATTTCCTTCCTTGAATTGCCCTTGTGTTTTTATTTTTCCATTGTCGTGAAATTCAGTGAATTTTCCGTGCAGCAGGTGCTCTGCATCTTGCCGATAAAAGGTGAGTTGGTCGTAGTGTTCCTCTCGGATGAGCTGCCCTTTGTCGTTATACCATCGGTGCACACCAAAAGGAACTTGAAGGCTCGTGTAGCCGAAGTCATCTACGGTGTGTGGCGGATGTTCATTTAAATGAAAGGAATCAATTTCACTGAGCCTAATAAAGGCAAACTCACGAATAAAACGCAATTTTCCAGTGGGTAAGTATTCTGTTTCTCGCTCGCATCGACGACCGGTTTTGTCCGTGTAAAATTGAAAATGATGGATTAAATTACCTTTTTCGTCATATACCTTATTGTAGCCAAGATCTTGACCTTTTTTAGTGCTGTGATTCAATTGGGTTCTAATGTGTGGCGTGAATTTGCCGTCGTTGTAATAATTGAGTTCTTCTATGGTAATATGCCCATTGTCAAAGCTTCGTTTGGTATAGCGTTGAGCGCCTATGTTATGTTCACAATTCCCTTTTCGCGGGGTTTTATTGTCTTTTTCGTAGTAGGTAGAGAACAAGTAATGCCCTCCTTTTTTGGGGTAATAGTCGAATTCACATGCTTGTGCTTGTGCGACAGAAATATGACACAAAATCAGTAAAATCAAAGCAGCCCATTTCATAATTCGATGCAAAGATACAGTGAAACACTTAGGTATACCCTTATCGACGAAATGGGTTCAACTGAAACTGAATTATTCTTTGATGATGCGCAAGGTTTCCGTGCTGTTTGCTAGAGAAACACGAACTAAATAAAGGCCTGCGGGCACCTTCGAGAGGTCGAATGAACAGGTCGTTGAATGGGGTAAATCTTCGATCAATAAGGTACCATCAAGTCCAAAGACTTGAATTGAATTCATTGGTGAACCGGGGGCAATAAATGTGATTTTATCTGTACTTGGATTTGGAAAGGCATTCACTCTAGTGGTTTGTTCTTCTGGGATGCTTGCACCTGCATTGTTGAAAAACAATACGTTATCGATATAAACAGTTCCCGAACCGCTAGGTGTTCCGGAGAAAATAAGTTGTGCAATGTGCGTATTTGAGTTTAGTTGAGAAAAGCTGGATAATGGAATTTCTAAGGTGTGCCACGCTTCGGTTGGTAGCGAAAAACTCAATTCGCTTTCGCTGTCGTCACCGCCAGCATATTGTCCGTTCGGACCAAAATCTACGAGTTTAACCTTAAATGCACTGAGGTTGGGTGTCCAAAAATCAACGCGGAAGTGGGTCATTGGACTTACATCCAACTGGTTATTTCCCAGAAATTCGATGCCTGTATAGTTCAAGGCATCATACCGTTTGGTGTCGTTCCCGCTGAGTTGTAAATCACTTACTTGGGCTGCCGACCACGGAGCCATCCAGGTATCAACCGGTACATTTTGGTACGGGTTACTGAATAACGAAATCACGTTGGCTTCTGGATAGGTTGGGGTAGGGGCAGGACCCATTGGAATGGGATTGCCACCGTTTTGATTTGAAAATTTAATGTTGTCGAACAAGCAAATGCGGTTGTCGCTGCGCTGCGTAAAATCAGGGAATATGATGATTTGATCAATCCCTGTAGATGAAGGGGCGCTCACCACGTTGCTAAAATCAAAGGTGAGTTCTTCCCATTGGTTAATCAAGGTGTTGCTTACCAAAATTTCACCGGTGGACGCGCCTGCTGGGGTTGCAAACTTAATTCCTACTGGACTGATTACAGGTTTGTAAACCATGATCTTTACTACACAATTTGTAGCAGTAAGGTTAAAGGTTCCGATGCCTTGTCCGTGCACTGATTCAACACCGGCCCATGGCGCTCCTGCTACATTCGCTGTAAAGCGAGCTACCGTGGTGGAGGTATTAATTCCACTTGGGTCAGGATTTGCTATGATTTCTAAGGGCGGGTTGAAGTCGTTTTCGAAGGTTGTCCATTGCCACGTTGCGCCATATCCGGTTGGTTCAAAATCAATCGGACCAAGTTGTGCGGTACATAGTTGATACATAAAAAAGAAAAGCACCAATACATGTACACGCATATCAATTAAGTTTAGTAATTGTTAAATGTACAATAATTAATTCAGGTATCATGTCATTTTTATTCGATTACCTTGTCTTATCCAGTTAGGTTGATAAAGAAACCATACCAAACATTACATTTTCTTAACATTTGTTTGAGGCAGCTATCAAGGTAGAATTGCGACCTTTGCACCGAATTTTATGACGACTCTCTTTATTTCTACCATCGTTTCCCTGTTCTCACTCATTAATCCCTTGAGTGCTATGCCGGTATTCATTTCGTTAACTAACGGGTTCCCAAAAGATCATTTGTTTCGTACGATTCGTCGTACTTCAATCTACGTATTTGTAGTATGTGTGCTCTCTTTTTTAATTGGGGAGTTTATTCTTAATTTTTTTGGGGTATCGATTCACGCCTTAAAAATAGCGGGAGGAATCATCATTTCTCGTTCGGGATTTCAATTGTTGAATGCTCAGCATAAAAGCGATGTTCATGGGCCAATTGAAGATGAATCTCGGTTAAAAGAAGACATTTCGTTTAGTCCCTTAGCGATGCCCCTTTTAGCGGGTCCTGGGTCTATTTCTTTATTGATTAATCTGGCACTTCAGACGGATGATTATCAAAGTAAGGGCGTAATACTGGCCGGAATTTTTACGGTTTGTTTGAGCATTTATCTTATTCTTTCTTCCGCTCCGTTTATACTTAAATATCTAGGTCAAAGCGGATTGCGTACCTTGTCCAAAATCATGGGACTCTTGGTGCTTTCTATAGGAATTCAGATGATTGTTGCCAGTGGCAGATCCTTATTCTATGCCTCTATTTAATTTCTTCATACGCATCAAATCCGTCAGAATCTTGGGTGGTTGATGTGCTCTTTTTCTTACTAAAAAGTGATCGGAGCCCTCCGACAAATCGAAAAAAGGTTGCAATTACAAAGAAAAACCCGGCTATTTTAAAAATCCATCCAATGAATGGAACATTGATTAAATCGTGTGCTTGTTCATAAAACCACTGCGTAGCAACGCTATTTAGCGCGATCGGATAAAATACCCAAAGTATGGTAACAGCCAATGAAATCAATGCGACAGCCCATTCCCACTCATTTTTCATGGCTAGGTTCTTGTGTAAATTTGAATACACTTGAAGTCTCATTGCTTTTTTAGCAGCACCTAGATTTCTTAATAAATAAAGAAAATAGGTAAAAAGGGATAAAATTAACATACCACCAAACGTAAGTACGCCTTCTTCTTTTTCAACGAATTTCAATACCAAGACCCCAAGAAATAAGGATTGCATCAGATGTAAAAAGTAGCGAATTTGTGTTCTAATGGAGTTAGGTAGCAACAGGAGCAATAATAATTGAAACCAAAACCAAATAAATGCAAACGCGGAAAATAAAACTCCCAAATGAAAGATGAGTGATAGTACGTTCATTATTTCGGCATCGGTTGAAATTCTAGATAGCTTTTAGGAGCCGGAGGAGCAGTTGCGGGATCAAAATCTAGACGAAGTACCTTCCCTTCAGTTCTTCGGTTTAATTGATGCAAGTATTCAAAAAGTACTTCGTCATTTTTTTTACTTTGGATAAATTCCTCTGTGAGCACTTCAGTTTGACTAGTTGATGGATCTATCCATTTGGCGGGCTCCACTTCACCTTTTCCAACAGGGACAATTCGACGGGGATCAATTTTTAATTCTTCGACTAAATAAATGTAACAGGCTTTCGCACGGTTTTCAGATAAAAGTAGATTTCTAGAATCTTCCCCCCGGGAGTCAGTATGGGAGATCAACTCAATCATTAAATTAGGATAATCCTCCAATAATTTGGCTACGAGTTTTAAGGAATCATAGGTGTTAATAAGGGAATCATTTACGAAGGTCCATTTATTAAACTCATATTGAATATTGGGGAAACGAATGATATGTTGTTCTTTGGCCTCAGGCTCTTTAATGATAAAAACTTGGGTGATTTTTTGCCCGATTGAATCGGTGATTTGCAGTTTATATTCGCCCTTTCTTAGTGAACTAATATCCCCAGTTGTCATGCCATTTGACCATTGATATCTATAAGGTTTCACACCAGATACAATTTCAATATCAATCATTCCATCCATTCCTTGGAATTCACTCACGTGTTTAACTTCATTCACAGTCATGATTAATTCCGGAGGCTCAATGGCCCAAGCACTCCATATATCTAAGTCATGTCCTTCTCGATTACTCGACCATATGGCTCGATTATCGATGAGCGAAAAATAACCGTCAAAGTAGGGTGTATTGATGGTTTTCCCCAAATTCACTGGTTTAGTCCATGACGTCCATTTTCCTTTTCGAACACTATAAAAAATATCGGCATCCCCTTGGCCTTTGAACCCGTCAGAACTGAAATAAAGCGTGTCGTTGTTTTTCGAAAGGAACGGAGAAATTTCAAATCCTTCAGAGTTTATTGTCGAGCCTAAGTTTTCAGGTTCGGTCCAACCCTCTTCGTCTTTGATTGAAACATATAAATCTTCCTCTCCTTCTGAATCAGAACCTTCATAGGAAATAATCACTACGTTTTGATCTTGTGACATGTAATATCCCACGTATTTTCCATCAATATCAAGGCCAGGGATTGGCAATTTACCTTTAACTGACCATGTGGTATCGGTAAGCTTCCGTGTTGCGATATTAATCCCTTTTTCGAAATCACGTTCGGTGCCATAAGCACTAATAAGATATAAACGTTCCTGTGTGCTGTCTGATGGATCGTTGAATTGTCCAACTACCGCATTATTTAACTTGTTATTTAGTGCTTGAAGAGCGATTGGAAATGTCCATTCACCGCTTTTTTGACGGCTATACCAAATATCTTGATCATAAATTCCCCCCATATTTTTTTGTTCGAATGTCCGAACCACATAAAGGGTAGTTCCATCATGCGAGATTACGGGATTACTTTCGTCTGCGGAGGAATTGATTGATCCACCAAATCGAACAGGAGGGGTAAACTCATATATCTGTCCGACAAGTGGAAAGGACAAGATGCAAAATACGAGGTAGATGTACTGTTTAAAACCCATAACTCAAATAGATTTCATGTCCACCATTACTAAAACGATTGATTCGATTCGTTGAAAAATCAAAAGAATATCCAATTTTTAAATTATCTGAAACATCCATGCCCGCAATAATTCCTGCGGATGAATTATATTGATAATTAATACCACCCCAAAAGATAAAGTTAATTATAGCGATTGCCGAAGCCTCGGCAGAAAAAGGACCTTGCATCATTCGCTTTACATGAACGATGGTCTTTAGGTCGAGCCCATTTGCGATGTCAAAGGTATATCCTGCCATGGCATTCCAGTGGAGTTGTTGATTAAAGAAATTGGGTTTGTTCAGAATTAAATTCGACATGTTACCATGCTGAACCGCTAGGGAAACAAATGCATATTTGGAATGTAATACCGTTCCAAATGAGCCACTTGCGGTTAAGGATTGGGTCCCATATTGCAGATATTGATCATAGGTGTTATCCCCTCCGGCATAAGGTAACTGCGCATCAGTTAAATTCAAAACGCTTGCTTGGCTCGGAGAAAACACATGGTTTCGTATACCAATACGAGCACCTAGACCTAATTTCCAATACGTGCCAAGCGGAATGTTTACTGCATAATTCCCACTCGCATCCAAATAGTTGAACGCTCCGTATTTATCTGAAATTACTTGTCCTCCAACGAAATGTTGTAAAATGATCTGTCTTTTTTTCTGTAAAGGGGTGTATTCACGTTGTATTCTACTTCCCGGATTAAAGGTGATTTTAACTTTTTTCTTGATCATCACATGACCAAAGGCAGAAATAGTTCTTGGTTCATTACCAAAGCCTAGCATTTGCCAACGAGCTAACATGGAAACATTACTTTGTTTATTCATGGTCATTGCTGCAGGGTTGTATAGCACGGAGCCGCTCATGATTTGACGAAACTGCGGTAGCTGTTGACTAAATGTCACAAGATGAAAAAACATGAAGAAAATTACAACAGGTACTTTACTCATGGTTCTCTTAGAATTGATACGGTCCCATTTATTGGTTCAATGCTTCCGTCTGTTGATTTCTCCAAAATGAAATAATAACTTCCTACCGGTAGATTTTTATCATTGTATGTCCCATCCCATGGGGATAATGCATAATTTCCTTCTACGGATGTATAGATTAAATCCCCCCAACGGTTATATACTTTAACTTGATTTAATGGAAACTGAGCATCTAGTCCGACGATTTCCCAGAGGTCGTTATCTCCATCTCCGTCGGGTGTGAAGGCCGTTGGGATAATTAAATTACAGGCAATTACTTCCACATAAAAAGATTGTGCTTGGCCTGCACATCCATTTACCGTTTGCAGTACGTAATAAGTTGCTGAACTGTCGTTCTCCGGGTAAAACGAATTTCCACTGCCTAAATATTCCGTTAAGTTAGCATCTCCAAACCATGAAATGGTCCCGTTTGGATTCGCATTAATCAGTTCATATGAAGGAGGAGGGTCATTACTACAGATGGTAGAATCCCCCGAAACGATTGGTGTTTGTGGAACGTTTAATGAGTCCAGTAGAATGGTTCCATTTATCGTTCTTGTGCAGTATTGGTCTGTAATAGAAACAAGTTCATACAAGCCATTCTGTGTCCCAAGAAACACTGGGTCGGAGGCACCGAACGTAACTTGCTCTGTGCCGTTTAGGGTCCAATCAACCGTTACAGGATAGGATGCATTTAAGAAGAGAAGTACCGAATCGAATGTCTGTAATAGACAGTTGTAGGCTCCACCCGTTAAGCTTAGTAAATTGGGGAGCGCATGAACAGTAAGTTCAAAGGTGTCTTTTGCCAGCGTATTACAAAATGAAACACTATAAACAACTTGATAAATCCCAGGGCTACTGCCCGTCGTGTTGATCGCCCCTGTTAAGGGGTCTAAATTCAGACCGCCTGGGTTTGAACTGTATGTTCCATTGCTTGGAATTCCAGCCGAAAGCGATGGATTACTCACTCCTGAATTTACACAGAGATCTGTTGCGTAACTGAGACCAAGGGGAGGATTTCCTTGTATTATTTGAATATCAACGTGGTTCGAACATGACCGTAAGGTACTGAATGAAATATCATCTATTGCGAAATCATTACCTAACCCACTTTGATTTAGATTTTCAATAACTAAGGTGGCCAAACTATCATTCCCAGCATTCCATGTGGCTGTAACTTGCTGCCACAGGCATGTGGTATTGGATAAGGTATCTATACCCAGAGATACGCCGTTAATACTTGATTTCAAGATAGCTGGGTTGTTGCTTTCAACCGATTGGACATAATAGGTAAAGGTGTAGTTGGTGTTTTTTTCTACGGATATAATCTGTTTCCAAACGGTTTGATTTCCTGAAATTGAACCATCAATCACCATCATATTCCCAACGCCATTTCCAAAGGTATGGTCGACACAGGGCGAAAAAGTAACCTCCCAAAAACTTGCATTGGGCGTGATTCCATAGCTGCTTTGCAAACCACTTGGATTAGTTGGTGTTAGAAAGGATAAATCGGTATAAAATCCAGTATTCAACGCTTCAAAGTTCCCGTTCGTTACTAAATTCTCATTAAGATTATTGGTAGATACGAGGTAGCTCGTAGTTTGATTCGGACTAACATTAACGGTATCATTGAATGGATTAAGTAGGCTAGGATCCGGTGGTGTAGCCATCCACAAATAATTCGTATTGGTTCCGCCTGAAACAGTTAGGCTAATCTGGGTGTTCGAACAAACTAAGGTGTCTGTTGGATTTACCGTTAAAAAATCACTTGGAAAAATTAGTTGATTTGTAAGATTCACCGATTGGTTATTTGCATCTGTAACGCTTATGCTGTAGGTCCCAGCCGGGAGATTCGTGAAAATCCCCGTAGAGTTATTCAAGGTTCCCATACCTCCGGATAATGCATATTGATAAGGCGGATATCCCCCTTTCGCATACCCAATGAGCACTCCACTAACCGAGTCACTGCATGTTGGTCGAGTACTAGATGCGGTTAACGAGAGTGGATCCCCAAGGGGCATAAGCGCGATGTCGTCTATGGCAAAATCATTACCCGTAACACTGATGTTGTCATCATAAAGACTAATATTAACGCAGGAATTGCTTGCTTCAAATTGAATCGCATAGGCTTGCCATCCGGCTGCGGGAAGTGGCGCCAGGGTAGGGGTGAGTGCTTGAATATTACTTGCATTGTTGAAATTAGCTTTAATGTCTGCTTGCGTTCCCACACCGGTAACTGAACTTGAAGCAGCGCGTAACCAATAACTTAGCACATAGGTGCTTCCTGCCGTTAAACCGCAAACACCGCCTCCGTTGTTGCCCGCCTGCCAAAAGGGTTGACCACCACCAATGGTTACCCCATCAACCACCAGCATATTTCCTTGCCCTGAGGTGTGATCACCGAAGGGTAGAAAAAAGGTCGTATTCAATGGGTAAGGATTCGATGTAACCGCAAAATCACCTGGTTGGGTACTTCCTAAATACGGCGGAGTAATAAAGGAATAGCCTTGCCCATTTACATTAAACCCTACGCCAGGCCCTCCAAATTCAAAATGACCATTGTACACGTAGTTTTGTCCCCATACATTCAAGGATAAGAGCAACCCAATAAGCAGTAAAAAAGGCTTCACAGGTTAAAGTTAATACGATTCTTGTTCTAGCCTTGGAACCTAAAGGGATAAATTTCTATATCGGATTGTTAATAAATCAATCCATACATGAGCAGGGAGGGTCGAGTAATAATTTACAATGCTTAAAATCATTGACTAATTGCATATGAAATGCATGACTATACATGACCCCTTGAATATCCAGTCGTTTTAGCTTAGGTAACGATTTTAGGTTCGGTGAAATATCAGTGACTGCATTATCATATAAATCCAAAACTTCTAACTGCATGAGTTGTCCGATTTCATTTGGGATTTTTTCAATGTTGTTTTCGGCAAGAATTAAATGCGTCAAGCTCGATAGTTGAAATAGCGAAAAAGGGACGGATTGAAGTTTATTCTTTGTCAGGTTTAATGTTTCTAAGTGGCTAAAAACTAATATGGAATCTCCGAGGAATTCAATTTTGTTCTTACTTAAATTGAGGGTTTTGATCTGTGTAAAACGATAAACAATCGGTGGAATGGCAGTGAGTTTTTCACGGCTTAAATCTATTGAAAATACACTGTCGGGGTTTGCTTGGGTCAACTCAGCAAGCGTGTAAACGCGGACTGACTGTTGTCCAAACAATAAGACACTACAGACTAGCGAAATACCTGCGAGAATCGACTTCATCTTTTTTTAATTGCTCTGTTAACGCTTCAATACCTGAAAAAACCTGCTCCCCGCGTATGTGGGTACATACGGTAATGCGTACAGATTCACTGTAAATGTCTGCATTAAAATCAAATAAGTGTACTTCGATTACGCGTTGTTGTGAATTACTTACCGTTGGCCGTACGCCAATATTCATCATTCCTATATGCGTGCTGTCTTTTACCATAAATTTCACTGCGTAAACCCCGTCGCCCGGAATTAGTTTTGAGGGGTTTGTTGG
>JBEIDV010000054.1:0-10599 GCA_040383285.1 Crocinitomicaceae bacterium
ATTAATTCTGCTTTGTTCATAATTAATTTTTTTAAAAGGTTAATAAAAACGTTTAACGGGACAAATATATCTGAATATCTTTCCCGTAAACCTGTAGCCCTTGAAAAATCTAATAAAATGTTGAAAAAACCATATTTTTGTTGAAAACGTGGCAATAAACATGAACTGTTTTCTTGTTTTGTTGTTCGAACCCGTGATATGAACGAAGAAGTTATTGTTATTGGAAGTGGGGTAGGTGGCTTGGCATCGGCAATACGACTTGCTAAATTGGGTAACAAGGTTACTGTGTTTGAAAAGAATTCTTTTATTGGTGGAAAGGTGCATACGCGTGAGTTCAACGGGTATCGGTATGATATGGGACCTTCGGTTTTTACCGAACCTGAATTAATTCGTGAGTTGATTGCTTTAGGAATCGATCAAGAGCCCTTTGAATATCACGCCTTACCCGAGTCATTTCGTTATTTTTTCGCTGATGGCACGAGTCATGTCTTACCTACAGGCATGGAGGCAACGAGGAATGTATTGATATCGGAGTTTAATGAAAACCCCAAAAAAGTTCACACCTATTTAAATCGCTTGAAAAAGAACTATGAGGTGTTGAAACCAGTTTTTATTGAGACAACCTTACATCGCTATTCCCATTTGTTTAATAAAAACCTGATTCCTGCAATCGTAAATATCCCTCGCTATGGTTTAATGATTAGCATGAATGGATTTTCTAAACGGTTTTTTAAAAATCCAAAATCGATTCAGCTTATGAATCGCTTCGCGACCTACAACGGCAGTGACCCATTTAAAACGCCCGGCTTATTAAGTATTATTGGTCATCTGGAGTTTAATGAAGGTATATATTTTCCAAAAGGTGGAATGGTTTCAATTACCGAGCGTTTAGCGCGAACTGCACGTTCACTCGGAGTTAATTTTCAGCTGGATGCACCGGTTCAATCCATAGCAGTTGAAAATAATCGTGTAACAGGGGTCCGTGCTTCCAATGCCTTCCATTCCGCATCGATTGTTGTAAGTAATGCGGACGCACATTTCACCTATGAGCAGTTAATGCCAGAGGTGAAACGGCCTTCGAAAATTTTAAGACAAGAATTATCCTCTTCCGCGGTAGTGTTCTACTGGGGAATAAAAAAGGAATTCAAGGAACTGGGAGTTCATAATATATTTTTTACGGAAGATTATAGCGGAGAATTTAAGGCAATCTTTGAATCTAAAACCTTGATAGAAGATCCAACCATTTATGTTCATATTAGTTCAAAAGCTGAACCCGCAGACGCCCCGTCGGGATGCGAGAATTGGTTTGTTATGGTGAATGCACCTGTTAATGTTGGTCAGGACTGGACCACACTGGTGGAACAACTTCGGGGTAATATTATCAACAAATTGAATCGCTCCTTGGGCGTAGATATTGCGTCCTATATTGAAACGGAGTACATCAATGATCCCGTTAAACTTCAACAGGTTTATAACGGAAAAGGTGGATCTATTTATGGAAACAGCTCCAATTCAGCATTGGCCGCATTCTATCGTCATCCAAATCATGCCCCGACAGTCAAGGGAATGTATTTTGCTGGGGTAACAGTGCATCCGGGTGGAGGAATTCCGCTCGCATTAAACGGTGCAAAGATTGTTGAACGGATGGTTCAAGAAGATTTTAATCCAAAGGCTATTTAAAGGTCTTGAATCCTTTGATGATTTTAGGGTCATCTAATACATTCAAATCAAAATAAATCAGGTCGCTTTTCTTCTTTCCATGCGTTGTGTAGGTTATTTCTACCATGCACAGTTCCCCTGTTTCGATCACTTGGTGGTAAACGTATTTTCCATCAGGAGACCTCAATAAACGCAAATAAATTTCCATGTTATCCATGCTTCCAACATGTATCGGTTTTCGTTTTTTTCTTCCATAGCTTCGCGTTGAACTTTCCTTCGTGAGTAAAAGGAGGGGTCGCTTAATTAACCCTTGGTAAGATGTGTCACGGCATGCGGATAATTTCTCTGCAGGTACGGGATATCCTTTGCTTTGGGCATTCCGATAATCAGTACATGCAAAATCAAATAATCCTTTGAGTTCATAAAGATATGCCCGGTAGTAATACGCTCCGGCATATTCTCGCTCGATTTGAATCGCTTGCGTTAAATCAAGAATGGCCCGATCATATTGTCCAATATACATTTTTGTTAGGCCCCTGTTGTACCAAACTCTACCATAAGCCGGATTAATTCCAATGCAGGTGCCAAAGTCATTGAGTGCATCTTCGTACTCACCAATCATGTTTTTTGCCATTCCTCTATTGTACCATGCGTAGGCATCCAAGGGCAACACTTCGATCGCTTTGGTGAATGAGGCAATTGCTCCAATGTAATCGCCTTGTTTTGCTTTATCAATTCCTTCTTGATGGTTTTTCTCAAGTGCTCGTTCTTGGGTAAATGCAAGCGAACAAGATGCGACCAATAAAAGGGAGGCTAACAGGTGTTTCATTCGCTTAGTTTTATGCCAATATAAATTGGAGATCGTTGAATAAAATTTTTCCGGAATAATTCCATACCAACCTTATCTACAAAAGAGCCTGCGTCAAGCTGATTATTAAACGCAGAAAATTCCATGGAGTACCCGGGGCTCTCAAAGGCATATTGCAATGCAACTCCGGCATCAAACAAGGTAGCATGTTTTACACCAATTAATTTAGCGAGCTGACTGATTTCGCGAACGTCAAGTAATCCGCCATTTCCGGAGGCGATACATACGATGCTTCCATCTTCTTTTTCTCCAATCAAATTTCGGTAGGTGCGCTGTCGCCATTTACTAAAGGAGTTATCTAAAATATACTGAAATATTACTCCGTCTTTCATGGTAGATGGATGAGCCTGACACGAATATTGTGGGGGATTGCGGTATTTGTCAAATACGGATCGCGGTCCGGCATGTGGGACGCCATCTATTACTTTGAAATATCCGGATGAATTACTTTTTGATTGATATTGTTTACTGCAATAGATTACTTCTCCGAGCGCTTGATTAGCGGGATCATAAAAGCTTGCATTGATTAAAAAACTGCTGTTCTTTCGCTCTTGTGCCTCAGCTACACGCAGCGGCGAGAAATTGCTGTTTGGGTCAGCAACCAAATAAAATTCGTTGGTAGGCTTAAACGTAAAGACATTCACTTTTTGCGTGTATACAAGATTCAACGCTCGTCCAACCACATTAGGTTGATTTCTCTTTATTTTAATTTGTTGTACCGAAACAGTTGGGTTTGAATAAAGTTCCACTAAGTCAATGGAGTTTGCTTCATTTAAGTCCTTCCATTGACCGTCTGATTTTATTTGTAAAGCCGCAGTGCGATTCAAGAAATAATAATAATTGGTTTCTGTACGAAGGATAGAAAAAATACATGCGGAACTAAGGAATAATAGACTGAGAAATACATTCTTTAAAATTCCTATTCCTGAAACATTGAATCCCGTCGCTTTTCTTAATGCCCATCTCAGGCCGAAAAACATAAGGATTATTATGATTCCCGAGGTGATTCCATTATTAAATATGAGTAGTGTTAGGCATAGTGCAAAAAGTAACAATACGGCTACGTAATGCAAGATGTTATTTCCAGGTTTTGCCATCCCCCCAAAACTACTAATTTTACGGCGCATGAAACACATGATTCTACCGATTTTAATGATTTGGATAATTCAAGGTGAATTAGTATTTGGTCAAGGTTTTAACTTGTCTTTTGGTTCATGTCTTCACCAAGAGAAAGAACTTGCCTTGTTAAGTAAGGCTGCGGATCAGTTGCCTAATGCATTTGTGTTTCTTGGGGATAATATCTATGCGGACACCTATGATTCGATGCGAATTAATAAGGCATATCAAGCCTTAGCGTGTAATCCCAATTTTCAAGCACTAAAGCGCAGCGTTCCCTTATATGCAACGTGGGATGATCACGATTATGGGATGGATGATGTGGGTAAATACTACCCGTTGAAAGAGGCTTCAAAACGCATGTTTACTTCATTTTTTCAACCGCCAAATCCAGTACAATTATTGAGTCATGAAGGGATTTATCAATCCTATCGCTTTAGGTACAGGGGAAAAAAGATTCAGTTGATCTTACTGGATACTAGAACCTTTAGAAGTTCATTGAAACGAATCAATAATCCAAGCGAAGAAACAGATACGTATTACCCTTATGAACGCTTATATCTTCCGGTATATACCGAAGATTCCACCATGCTTGGCGAGGGGCAGTGGGCCTGGTTAGCGGAACAGTTAAGGGTTAAATCTGCAGTAACGATTATCGCGTCTTCCACCCAATTTGCAACAGAATATAATGGGTATGAAACGTGGGCAAATTTTCCGCTCGAACAAGAACGTATGGCTCAGTTAATTGAATCCATGCACAAGGAGCATGTAGTTTTTATTTCTGGTGATGTGCATTATGCTGAACTTTCTAAAGTATGTAATGCGGCATATCCCTTATATGATTTAACGAGTAGCGGGATTTCCGAATCCTGGGGATTTGCAGCGCCCAATGTTCATCGTGAAGAAGGTCCGGTAATGGAGAATAATTTTGGTGTTTTACGTATTCGGCCGTGGCGTAATGAGTTGACATTTTTGATATATGCCCAGCAAGGATTGCGTCTTCAACGTACCATCTCATTGGATGAGTTAGAATTCAAGTAATCAAAAAATGGACTGCAAACAGGGAATGGATGTATTGCTTTTTTAATTGTACGTTTAACCGCATTCGGTAAGTGAGGACCTAAATCATGAATTTCTTTTTCATCCCCGGAACGATACCATTCAATTTTTGCTGGCGTTAGGTTGGTCCGTAGTAAAAAATGAAACGATTCATTAATGACCGATAATCCCGTATTAAAACTAGCGATTTGATTGTTATTTAGTGTGATTACATTTCGGTCTTTGGGAATTTCTTTCAGCAAACTGTGTCCTGTTAATCGATCAGCAAAAGGTTTCCAAGTTGGCGTTGCATTGAGTTGCCAAAGGTCGAGTAGGGTGGGTACAAGGTCGATGTTCGATGTTATGTTTTTCTGATTTTTATTGAGTGCAACCCGCTGCGCTTGCGTAAGTAATGTGGGCGGTATATAGGCAAACAGCGGAATAGCAATCGTTTCATAATAATTGCTCTCAACATGGCCAATGTTGTGATGTTCCATCAAGGATTCGCCGTGATCGCTGGTGAGTAAAATAACGGTATTCTTCAGTTTATTTGTACGTTCCAGGTAATCAAATAGTTTTCCTAGTATTGCATCCTGATACCTGACCGCATTGTTGTAGGCATCTTGGTACCGACCATCCCAACGTGCGTAGTCTGTTGGTACACGGTACGGATAATGGGTGGTGTTTAGTTGAATGACCCCTGTAAATGGGTTGTCTTTAAACGAGTTGATCGTTTTTATCGCTTTGTTAATTGTGAGTTCATCCCGAATGCCTAAATCGTTGTAAAAGGGTAGGCCAGAGTTGTCGTGATTCCACCAAACATCCAAGGAGTCATGTTTGTAAAAATCCGCGAAACGATACCATTCCAAGGTGTGTGAGCTCAAGAAAAATCGCTTATAATCATATGTCTTGGCATAATCCCAAATTAAGGGTTGCGTGTATAAAAGTGCAGAGTCTTGATAAGGACCTATGCCGCTTAAGGTGGCAGGAACGGCTAACATGGTTGTAGTAGAAACCGTAAATGGCTTCTCAAATAAATACGTCGATGTCGGATGAGAAGCTATAAATTCTTTTAGTTTGGGTGTCGTGTTTCTCGGGTTACCGTATACACCGAGACTGCGTTTTCGCATGGATTCACAAACGATAACTAAGACATTGAATTTTGCAGTTTGTTGTTGATCGATTTGAATAGCTACCTTTCTAATCCCTAAGCCTTTTCCTTTGAATGAGGTGTGATCATCCCACGTAAATGCATGGCGTTGTACACATGCACAGAAATTCACATCAACCAGTGCACATTGATCATATCTTTTGTGGTTTGCAACCAGGCCCTCAAAAAGAAGCATAGGGAAAATAGCTAATATCAAGATTCGTGAAGTATGAACAGTAGGAATATGCCTAATGATAAGCATACGTGCACCCCAAGTAACTAAGGCTACTGTTCCAAAAATCCCTAGAAGTTCTTTCCATCCGGCTACATCACGGATAATCATAAGCGCACTTTTAGGTTCGGTTTTAAAATAAAGTAGGGTATAGTAGTTCGGAAAAAGGTTATTGATGTTCTTGAAGGCTAAACTTGCACCAATAATGAAAAATGTAAGCAGAAAATATAGGGAGCCAATGGTATAATATCGCCAAGGCTTCGAGGTAGCTTTTTTTAGTATGAGCAACCAAATCGCATGGAAAAGTACCGAGGCGATAACAGAAGCTATATAAAAATAGACGTGTTTTGAATGGAAATAGCTCATTCGGTCCCATCGAAAGCACAAATCTAATAGGACAATTAGTAACGGAAAGAATAATAATTTAAAGAGACTGCTTAGTTTCACTAAGCGAAGTTAGGTAATTATTAAGCTATTTTAAAGCAGGTATTAACTGCTTAAAATAATGTAGCAGTTGCAAATCCTAAGCTATAACCAATTTGTTTGTTTTTTGCTTGCCACTCAAGGTACTTTAGTTGGGATTGAATGTAGTTCAGTTCTCTCATATTGATTAGGAAAAGTGAGCTTTCTCCATTTTCAAACATGTTTCGTTCAGCATCAAGTAAGGCCTTAGAATCTGTTACGCTTCGTTGGTAAATTTCTAATTGAGTGATACTGTTGCTAAGGTCTATTCGTGCATTATTAATTTTCATATTCAATTGGGCTTTAAGCTGTGCCAAATTGAGTTGTGTTTCTTCAATTTTTAAACTTGCAAGCTTCAATTCTCCGCGCTCCTTGCGTAAAAAGAGTGGCATTTCAATGGAGAATCCCCATTTATAATCGTTTATATCTAGGTCACTAAATGGGTTGTAATTAACGGGTTCATTCAGGATATTATAATTTAATTGAACTGTGGGCTTTAGTCGATCAGCTTTCAGTTTTCGATCAATTTCAAGCATATCTACTTTAAAGGAAGTGATTTTCAAATACGGATGCTGATTCAATAAAGAGTCGGTCTGAAACGGGATTTCGGCTGAAGCAATCCAATCGTTTTGTGAGGTGGGTTGGGTTGTCTCGCTCAATACCAAGGGCTCTTGCTGCTCCGACCATAAATAGGTGGATTGCGCATTGCATTTTTCTTTGTAATTGGCTTCCGCATCGCGTAATAAACTCAGCCGTTGTTGCACTTGAAGTCCTGCTTCAACGGTATCAATAAATGCCCGGTCGCCTAGAATTGCCGTTTGTTGTACTGCAATAAATCGCTCTAAGGCTACATCATACGCATCCTGAAGGATTTCTCGGGCATGAAAGGCTAGAAACCAATCCCAGTATGCATATCCTGTCTCATAAAGTAATTTATTCACTTGCAGCCTTCGTTCTTCCTCGCTTGATTGTAAATTAATCTTTGCGCTCCATAGGTCCGCTCGCCGTTGGTCAATGAGCATGCCTTGGCCTAAATTCGCACCGATTCCGCCATAAAACAATCCACCAGATGGAGTTTTTGCTTGAGGGTCTAAGTAGGTTCCCCGATTGCTTTCAACCCCAGTTTTTACGGTAAGACCGTACCATGTCGGGTATTTAATACCATAATCTCCAACCGAATAATATTGCTTACCATCAAAGTATTTTTGATTTAAACTCCCCGCTATTTTGGGGTCAAATCCCCCTTTTGCTTTGATTAAATAAGCATCTCCGTATTTGGGTTGAAGGTCACTTATTTTGATCAAGGGATGATTCTGCTTGACCATGGATAGAAATGCTGTTTCGGTCAAGGCTTGTTGAGCGAAGCCAAGAGAACCAAGTAAAACCAATAGAGTTAAGGTAAAGTGTTTCATTTCTTTTTGGATGATTTTGCATCTTTTGATTCTTTTTCCACATAAAAATCAGGAGGAAACCCATTAATGTTTCGCCATAATTCATACCCAATCGCTACATCTTGCAGCAGAAGCATCGAATTAACACCACCCCCAACGCGCAAGGCCTTAGGCCATGCATGGTCTTTTTTATCCGGTGCAATAAGTACCCTGAACATTCCATTTTCTGAGGTGAAATTATCAATAGCGAAAACTGTTCCACCGTAAGTTCCGTAGCTGTTGTTAGGCCAACCCGAAAAAACGATAGCGGGCCATCCGTCAAATTGCATTCTCACATGTTGTCCTTTACGGACTAATGGATAATCCATTGGACGTACATACATTTCCACGGCAAGGTCATAATTCAAAGGCATTATAGTAGCCAATTCTTGTCCAGCCTTAATGGTTTCTCCAATGCCACTGCTTAAAATTTTGGTAACATATCCATCTTGTGGCGCCAAAATAAGATAGTTTCCACTACGAATTGAATATCCAGCAGCTTGACTTTGAAGCTTGGTGACATCAACCTCAGCATCATACATGTTGGTCATAGCCGACATTTTATCTGATTCAGCTTTTGCAATTTCATCGCGATATTTCGCTTCCGTTGAACGTACTTCTACTTTTGCATCAATGAGGTCGTTTCTACTTTGTAGCAGTTTTTGCTGTGCTGAAATCATTGACGCTTGCGCACGCTGCATGGCCATGCGTCTTGTTTCAACTTCGGTTTGTGATTTTAATCCCTCTTTAAGTAATTTCTCGAATCGGTGATATTGATCCTTAGCAATATCGTAATTAATTTCAGCAGCTTGAAATTCTATGCTATCGGCTGTAATTTTCAAACGGGCTTGACGGTATTTGATTTTTGCTTGTTGTAATTTGAGTTTAGAGGATTCAATCAATGCGTCAATTCGTTGGTCCAACGCATTAACTTTTTGTTCATATGAAACGACGCTGAGTTCTTTGTTCTTTATCTGCTGTTGTGTTCTGTTTACTAATTGGGGATCAAAATAACCATCCTTTACCTCTGAAATTACAACGATAGTATCGCCTTTTTTTACAAAATCCCCATCTTTAACAAACCAGGTTTCAATTCGGCCAGCAATGATTGAATTAATCGTTTGAGGACGTTGTTCTGGACGTAACGTGGTTATTTTCCCATTGGAACGTATGTTTTGTGTCCATGGTAATAACATGATTAACAGTACTACAGATCCGATGATATACAGTGTACGCTTCAGTTTTGGATTGGAAGATTCTTTCTTAACACTTTGATAAGAAACAAATTGTTTCTCATCAATTTCATTTCTATTATTTGGAGAAATATTCAACATACTATGCGATATTAATGAGTGATTACCCCTTGGTTAATGGTTATTGACTGGGTTGCGCGCTGTACAACCAATTCATCGTCGGATTGAATGAGTAAGCTTGTGTTTTCCGAGGAAAAGATAACGTTTAGAATTTCTTCCCGCTCATCCAATTTAATGTCTTGTAGCGGTTCTTCGAGTAAAATTAATTTTGGTGAACCTACCAAGGCACGGGCAATAAGGATTTTGCGAATGCAATCTTTGGCTAAAAAATGTCCTTCCGGATTTAACAAGGTATCGTAACCTTCTTTTAAATGTTGAATTTGTTTGGAAAGCAAGAGCCGATCACAAAGCGTCTGAACTTCTCCAAAACTTACATAATCTCTACCTAGGGTAATGTTCTCAAGCACGGTGGCATGAACCAGTAAATCTTGTGTTAACATGTTCCCAATTCTGTTTCGAAGAAACGTTCTATTGAGGTTCCCCAATGGGATGTTGTTGATTGATAAACTCCCTTCTTTCGGATTGTAAATACCGGCAATTAATCCAAAAATTAAATTCGATGAAACCGTGTTGTCTGTATGGAAAATAGCCCGTGCATTAGGTTTAATGGTAAAGGTCGCTCCTTCAAGTAAGGTCTGACTGGTTAAGTCATTTTCGTAGCGCACGTTGTGAAAATCAATTTCAAATCCAAGTTCACTGTGTGGAATGTCCATCCCGGATTTGCCTTCAAGGGGTAAGTCTGTAACCTGACCAATTTTTTCAATGGCGGTGAAGAGGTCGTACACGGTTTCAAGACTTACGATGAGTTTCTCTACAGAGCTCAAGATGAGAAGAATGATGATTTCAGCAGCTACGAATTGACCAATATTCATGGTTTGGTTAATAACTAATACCCCACCAATGACTAACAACGCCATAGCGATAATGGCTTTAAATCCGATGAGATATAGATATTGTTGCTTTAGAATTTTGAAATGTTCATTTCTGCTGCTCAAATATTCCACTAAGTATTGATCGGTACGATACATTAAATAGGAGGGTGTGCCTGCCATTTTAAAGCTAAATCGGGTGTATGCAATTTGTTGCAGCCAATGCGCAATTTTGTATTTATAATTCGATTCCCTCAAGCTCGATCGAAATCCACGTTCGGCGGTTATTCGAAATACAATTACAAGTAATAAGATTAATGCTAATCCGAAGAAAATGAAAAAGCTATGGTAAAATGAAAGTAAAACCAACCCAAATATAATTTGTAATGAGGCAGCTGCAAAGTCAAGAATGAGTTTCGATAGGCCTTTTTGAATGGTAATGGTATCAAAGAAGCGATTAGG
>JBEIDV010000055.1:0-10072 GCA_040383285.1 Crocinitomicaceae bacterium
GAGGGATGATTTTACTAATATCATCCCCCTCTTTCCCCCTTCAAAGGGGGAAGGCAAGAATATTAATTTCCCTCCTCGGGGAGGGTTCGCCTAGGCGAAAAGGGAGGTGACCAATAAATTGACTTACAATAAATCACTCCGCCATCTCCACTACCCGCTCCACGGTGCCATCTTCATAGATGAATAGCTTCAAGGTGTTTTTGCGGCGAGGGATGATTTTACTAATGTCATCCCCCTCTTTCCCCCTTCAAAGGGGGAAGGCAAGCTTCTCAGGGCAGCACACAGAATTATCCCTACACTCCGAACTGTCGTAAGTGATGATCTAAATGCTTGTACAGCATGTTTGACCACTCCGCTGCGGAGAGTTTACCCAAGCTCAAAGATGGAACACGCGCTAGACCTTCCGGGCCAAGACGCTCGATGGCTTCTACATAGGAAATTAAGCGCTGACGCTCTTCAGAAACATCATGTGTCCCCGTTCGAATAAACGTAGGTCCTGTGGGTAAATTCTTTCGATAAGGCTGATCATTGGTCATCGATTTACGGAAAAACCACTGCATCAAAACGCGCATAATGAACGGAGGACGATCCGTGTTTTCTCCTAAAATTTGTTGATACGGTAGACAGCAATGGGATAGCATTTGTCCCACATTCATCTTACCCCAAAAGGGATTTTCATTACCCGATAGGCAATTAATACGTCGAATAAACTCGGTTGTGGTTTCTCGCAGGTAAATGTTGGGCAGCATGTTAAGCGAATCTCTCTATGGGTGCGCCCTTCGACAAGCTCAGGGAACGGCACCCATAGGATATTAAAATTATGCCAATACTTCTTTTACTTTATCTGCAGCTTCTTGAAGCAATACCGCTGAATGAACATTCAATCCTGAATCATCAATCAACTTCTTCGCTTCTACGGCATTGGTTCCTTGCAAACGTACAATGATCGGAACTGGAATATGACCGATGTTTTTATAGGCATCTACAATACCTTGAGCTACGCGGTCGCAACGTACAATTCCTCCGAAAATATTCACCAAAATGGCTTTCACATTTGGATCTTTCAAAATGATATGAAATGCTTTTTCTACGCGCTCCGCATTTGCAGTTCCACCTACGTCTAGGAAATTTGCTGGATTACCACCAGACAATTTGATGATGTCCATGGTGGCCATCGCTAGTCCGGCACCATTAACCATGCACCCTACATTTCCGTCTAACTTCACGAAATTCAATCCTGCTTCATCTGCTTCAACTTCTGTTGGATCTTCTTCGTTTTTATCACGCATTGCAGCATAATCCGGGTGACGCATCAAGCCATTACCGTCTAGGGTAACTTTCGCATCTACTGCAATGATTTTATTATCTGATGTTTTGAACAATGGATTAATCTCAAACATGGCCGCATCAATACCATCATATGCTTTGTATAAAGAAGCAACGAATTTGGTCATTTGCTTGAATGCTTCACCACTCAATCCAAGATTGAAGGCGATCTTACGCGTTTGAAATCCTTGCAATCCTACGCGCGGATCAATGAATTCTTTAAATATTTTATCTGGCGTATGTTCCGCTACGTGCTCAATGTCCATTCCACCCTCGGTAGAATAAATAATCACGTTACGGCCTTTCTCACGATCTAACAATACCGACATGTAAAACTCTTGCGGTTCGTTCTCTCCTGGATAGTAAACATCCTGAGCAATCAATACTTTATTGACCTTTTTACCTTTACCATTGGTTTGTAGGGTAACTAAGTGTCCGCCAAGGATTCCTTTTACCTTCTCCTCTACTTCACCAATCCCTTTAGCTAGAACAACTCCATGAGACCCTGTTTCTTCAACAGTTCCTTTACCACGACCACCCGCATGGATTTGTGCTTTAATCACATACCATCCGGTACCAGTTTGCTTGGTTAATTCTTCCGCAGCGGCTACTGCATCGGCTACATTTTCTACTACCACTCCTTCTTGAATGGCTACTCCGTAGCTTTTTAAAATTGCTTTTCCTTGGTATTCGTGTAAATTCATATGCTAATTTGGTTGCGTAAAATTAGTGATTTCTATTTGACTGCGTTACGATTGTAATTTATTTTTCCAGCTGCTTGTGTTTTCTCTCGAAGCAAATTCTTTTTCCTTAAAGGCTTTAATATCTCTCCAGATTTGGTCGATACTAAAGGTTAAGGCCCGATGCTCCTCCTCCATGGCTGTATTTACAACCCGTGGATCAGAGAAATAGTGCTTTACAAAGTTTGTATCAAAATTACCCGAAATGAACGCCTCATGCTTCAATACATATTTCCCAAAATCAAGCGTTGTTTTCACACCAGAAATCTGATAATCATCGATGGCTTCGATGCACCGTCGAATGGCATCTTGGCGCGTTTTTCCCCAAACTACCAGCTTGGCGATCATTGGATCATAATATATCGGAATATCCATTCCTTCTAAAAAGGCATCATCCACCCGAACGGAACGGCCCGAAGGAATACGATACCGGTTAAGGGTACCGATATCCGGAATGAATCCGTTTAAGGTATCTTCTGCATACACACGAATTTCAATAGCGTGTCCGTTGATGCTTAATTCTTCCTGTGTCTTTGGCAACTTTTCGCCACGCGCAACACGGATTTGCCATTCTACTAAGTCTGTACCGGTAATTTCTTCGGTAACCGGGTGCTCCACTTGAAGGCGTGTATTCATTTCTAAAAAATAGAAATTCAACTCAGCATCCAATAAAAACTCAACCGTACCTGCACCTGAATAATTACACGCTTTACATACATTGACTGCGGCCTCACCCATTTGTTTGCGTAATTCTGTAGTTACTACGGCACTTGGCGCCTCTTCGATCACTTTTTGATGTCTGCGTTGTATCGAACATTCACGTTCAAACAAATACACTACGTTCCCATGGTTATCTGCGAACACTTGAATCTCAATGTGTCGAGGCTTGGTTACAAATTTTTCTATAAATACCGCATCATCGCCAAAAGAAGACCGGGCCTCACTTTGTGCGGTGTGCATTTGTTCTTCGAATTCTTCTTCACGTTCCACCAAGCGCATGCCTTTGCCACCTCCACCAGCGGAGGCTTTAATTAACACCGGATAGCCAATGCTTGCAGCAATTTTCTTTCCAAGTTCGACACTTGCTACAGCTTCATCAACTCCAGGAACTAAGGGAACACCAAATTCTTTAACCGCTTGTTTGGCACTTAATTTATCGCCCATAACCTCCATTGATTCCGGAGATGGACCGATTAATGTAATTCCTGCTTCCTTTAATTTTCTTGCGAATCCTGCATTTTCAGACAAGAAACCATAGCCAGGATGCACGCCATCCACACCCAACTCCTTGCACGCTTGAATGATCGCATCCTGACGCAGATAGGATTCCGAGGAAGGGCTTGCTCCCAAATACACCGATTCATCTGCCTCTAATACATGGGGAGCGAAACGATCTGCATCACTATACACCGCCACACTTTTAATATCCATTTTCTTCAAGGTTCTTAACACTCTTCGAGCAATTTCACCTCGGTTTGCAACGAGCACTTTATTCATTTTCATCTTTTTTATCAATACTAGGCGTAGGGTCGGAAGTGGTACCAACCGGCGGCAGTTTTGTTTGACGCTTTTTGCGCTTATATTTCACCACTTTGTTCTCTTTAGATCTAAAGACATCTAAAAAGGACTGCAAGAGTACAAAATCTTTTGCACCATTGAAATCCTCATGATATGAAAGACCCGCGCCTTGCGTAAATGGGCCAGCATTTTCTTTAACGGTATTCGTATTGGATCGATTAAACGCATTAACACGGAAAGTCCCCGATTCATTGACCAAATACTCCACACTTACATCCCCAATCAATCCACCTGCTGAAGCAGAGGTACCATTTGAATTTTGTACTCCAAAGCTACCGGTTACAATCAAACGGTCATCAGCAAAAGATTTCTGAACTGAGGTTGAAACGTTATCTGTT
This sequence comes from Crocinitomicaceae bacterium, assembly GCA_040383285.1. Classification (GTDB taxonomy): domain Bacteria; phylum Bacteroidota; class Bacteroidia; order Flavobacteriales_D; family Crocinitomicaceae; genus UBA952. Next base: position 3,983 of record JBEIDV010000055.1, read on the forward strand.
CCCAAATCCATCTTTACTTCATAGCTTTTAGACATTTGAGAAAGCGCTTTATTAATTTGACTTTCAAATAAATCCAATGCAGCGGATTCATTCGCTGAATTAGTCCCCTTAAGGGGCTGAAACTTACTAAAAATCATTAATGAAAAAAATTGGCGATTTAGCTCATCTTTGTCCTCATTGATCCGATTCATCAGCGCTTTGCCCGTTTCAGGCGCCTTAGGTGCTGCAAGTTCAAACGCAATATTCGGTTTTATAAGTGATCCGGTCAAACTCAATAAACACTGTGCATCTTGTTTTCCTAAGGTTTTATCGGTTTGTTCCGGAGTAAGCTCCAGCATATTTGCATTTTTAACCAAATAAGAGGTCACGATTTTCATGTCCGCATTGTACACGTCACCAGACCAATTTATGTACCCATCGATAATATCAAAAGGTTTACGAGCAGGACCCATGGTGAAATTATAAACACTTCCATTTAAAATACGAAGTCCTCCATCTAAACGCATTTGGTTGTAAGCATCTAAGGTTAGGTTTAACTTACCCTCTGTTTTTGCCTTTATTTCATCATGAGTTTGCTCATTAAACACAAGCCATACCTCGGCATCGGAATTAATATCAAAAGATAAGTCGAGGTTCACCCCTGTAAAATCAATCTTATTTTCAATTACCTCCGCGACCTGATTATCTGAAACAAAATGAATAATTGATTCTTCTTCTAACTCAGACGTTCCATACATCGGAAAAACCAGCTTGGTACCCTTGCGTGTTTGAACATTAACCGTAACATCCATAATGGCGCCATAACCTGCAATATTTGCTGTTCCTCGTCCATATGCTTTCCCATAATACACATCTCCCTCCTTGTATTTGGTATTGAGCAACATGAACTTGTCAATTTTACCTCCAGGATTATCTTTCAATGCATGGTGATAGTCTTCTTCAAAATCAACATCCACATTGTAATTAAACTTCGTGAAGTTCGAATGGTAAACCGTTCCATCAATCGTAGCCACATTACCATCGGAATCTCGAATCGGAAGCTTATTAATTAGAAACCCATCTTGTTCTACTTTAATTTTTCCATTCATCGTATATCTACACCCAAGGAGTGTGAAATTCGCTGCGGCATCTTTCAGGGATAAGGTACCCGCAAGTCGTGGTTCATCAGGAGTGCCTTTAACATCAATAAATCCATTGAGTTTACCTTCAATTTTATCCAACACATCTGGGTCCATAAATGCATTCGTAAATGAAATATCTGTATTCTGGAAATCCAAGCGAAGCGTTAGGTTTTCGGAAGGTACATTCGTTAAATAAGTTCCCGAAAAATCCAAGGTTTTCATTCCTCGGTATGCCAAGGTTCCTTTGAGTCCTACGGCAGATAATTCGTTATTATAATTCGCATCTACATGTATATCTCCAACCTCCTCCTTATCAATAAAGAATGCGAACACATCTACGTTCGAAGTTAAGGTTAATGCTGCATACGGATTTGCCACGCCAACGGAACCATTAACCTTCCCCGCTAGCTCAACCTCTAAGTTCAACATGTTCGACAAATCCGATAAATCTAAATTGGTAATACTTAAGCCGAGTATATCATTTTTATTCTCAGAAAGACACCCTTCGGCTTCAATGCGTTGATTCTTTTGATCGCTCCGAAGTATTAACTTATTTGTTTGAAGGTGCTTGTTTTGAACGTACAAATCACTTCCCGCATCCAAATACCATTTAAACCCATTAATTGAAAATCGTGATTGCTCGAAAAGGAATTCAAAATCACTACCGGAAATCATGGTTGTTTTCCATTTTATTCTAGACTCATTCAATCGGCCTTGATCCCAACCAAGACTAGAAATTAGTTTTCCTCCAATACCTGTAGTTAAAAAGTTAAGGTCATGAAAAATCAACGAGTCGCCGGCGTCAAATTCATTCACCAACAAGTTAGCGGTAACGCCTGTGGAATTTACGCGCTGTTGCAGGGTTATCCCAGCGAACAACATACTGTCATATGAAATTCGATCAGAAGTAAGTTGCAATCCAAATACATCTTGATCCGAATCAAACTTCAGAATCACTTCAGATTGCGGAGCGACTAAAAGCCCGGGAAGAAATAAATCGGTAACCTCATCAATATCCTTTACCACCAACTTTGCGTCTATTTCATTATTGACCTTACCTCGGATGGGTTTTCCAGACTGAACCAAACTTGGTATTACGCGCGAAATCCCATAGAAAATATCATCTTGGATGGTATTCGGATCAATCTTTCCTTTAAAATCTAAATCAGCCAAGGTGCTTCGAAGTTCAAGGGATTCTTCCGTCATAGAGTGATTAAAATTCAATTGGGCCGTTGGGATCTTTATTTCTTTTCCATCTTCCGAATAATTGAACTTATTCAGTGTCAATTCTCCTCCAAATTTATTAAAAGAAGTACCCGTAGTTTCCACGGTAAAATCTCCAAGTAGCGCGCTGGATGTTGATTCCGTAAATCCGAGTTTACCCAGGTTCAATGCCTCAACGTGGATAGCTGCCTTATAATCAGGTTTACCTTCCACGTTAAACCCACCGGAAATGGTCAATTTCGCATTTGGATCATTTATGCTAACTTTCACATTCAGATCCACCCCATTCATATGCATTTCTTTTAACGCCACGTTATGGTAAACATATCCCATGGCTCCTAATTCTCTAAAAAAAGCCTCACCCCCAGTTAATTTATACCCATGTTCCAGTACATCAACCGATGAAAACCTCACGGTTCCATTAAGAATTCCAACATCATTGACCCCAAGAATATTTCCTAATTGCACATTATTTAAAGCCAATGCAATACTATCAGGACGTAAATTCTGAAATCCTACAGTACTCCCTAACACATCAAACTTAAGCGGAGATCGCACGTTTACTTCGCCTTTACCAGTTTTGATTGCCACAGGATGGAGGATGATTTTACCTTGTTTTCCATCTACGACCATATTCTTGAAACGAACGCTACCTAAACGATCTACTTCAGGTCCAAAGGATAAGGTGGAACCATCGGGTAAACGTACCTTACTCAATTCAGCCATGTCAAATGAAGCGTTACGAATGACTTCTCGAACAGGATAAGCAGCAAAATCAGCAAAATCGGGCAAATCTAAATCTCCCTTCAAAAAGGTATTTTTTCGAACCCTTAGGTCTAAGTTTTTTATTTTGAAATGATTCACCACATTATAAAGTGTGCCACTTACTTGGACCTGTTCATTCATTCCTTCCATTTCAGGAACGAAAAACGCCACATCTGCCAGATTAACAGTACTCGGTTGAATGGCAATATTGAAGAGCACCTTGTTGTTAAAATCATCCAGTTCCGAGGGATCAGAATAGGAATAACTAATCTCAGTGGCATGGATCTCTGACCGATTTAACTTGATATACACTGAATTCAATTTCAACCCGGTCTCAGTAATTGCAACCTTAGCCTTCAAGGCCTTAACCCAGAGCCCCGATTGGTCTTTTGTGTGAAAATCATCCAGGTTAAACGCTGTAAGCGGACCGTCATTTACAAAGTTGGAAACCGTTAAATTCACATGTTTAAGGGCAACATGATTAAAATCGAGCCCCGTTTTCATCTTTGGAATTCTAAAATCATCATACCGTAGTTTGGTCTCCTTAAGGGTGATTTTATTCAAGGCAACGGTAAACTTCGAAGGGGTTGAAGTCGTGTCCTCCGTAGCGAAATAATCGGCTATGAACTGAAAATTCATTTCACCGGTAGGTTTTTCAGCATAGACCCATACTGCACCTTTCTCCAAAATTACCTCATCAATCGTCAAGTGATGCGCCCCAAAACCATGGATTAACACATCCAAGCTACGAATTGACACCAAGCGCTGGTCAGATAAATCATGAATCAATACATCCTCTAGGTATACGCGATTAAAAAGAGAGATGTCCACTTTACCTATATTGACTTTCGTATTCCATTCCTTAGAAAAGAAATCGGTAGCCTGTTTTGCGAGATACGATTGAAATGAGGAGGTACGTATTAGAAAGGCGAATAATATGACAAAAATCAATATCCACTCAAAGAAAACCCCGAAGGTTCTGCCAAGGATTTTAATTACTTTTGTCATGCGCGAACAAAATTAATCATTGCATTGAATAATCAGTTGATTTTAGGAATTGAATCGTCTTGCGACGATACATCGGCTGCCGTTCTGAGAGGAACGCAAATTCTCGCGAATATAACACACACGCAGTTGATTCATGAAGCATATGGAGGCGTAGTTCCTGAATTGGCCAGCAGGGCGCATATCGAACATATTATTCCCGTAGTTAATCGGGCCATAGAAACAGCTCAAATCTCTCTAAAAGATATTGACGCCATTGCATTTACTCAAGGTCCTGGTCTTATGGGCTCACTCGTGGTTGGAACTTCGTTTGCTAAAGGGCTCGCCTTGGCGTTAAACAAACCCTTAATTGGGGTGCATCACATGAAAGCGCATATTTTAAGTCATTTCATTACGCATGAAGGAATGACAGCGCCTAGTTTCCCCTACTTGTGCTTAACCGTAAGTGGTGGACATACTCAAATCGTTGTGGTTCATGATGCATTGCACATGGAAATCATTGGGAAAACGATCGATGATGCCGCAGGCGAGGCCTTTGATAAAGCAGCAAAAATGTTGGGGTTGCCGTATCCTGGCGGACCTCTCATTGACCAGTATGGACATAACGGAAATCCCATGGCATTTACCTTTGCGGAACCGAATATTCCGGAGTTGAACTTTAGCTTTAGTGGGTTAAAAACATCCATTTTATATTTTCTACAGAAAGAAGTCGCAAAGGATCCGGATTTTATAGCACTAAATTTAACCGATCTCTGTGCTTCGATTCAACACAGCATCACAGAAATCTTACTTAAAAAGCTAAAAAAAGCGCAGCAACAAACAGGCATAACATGCATCGCCGTAAGCGGGGGTGTTTCCGTTAACCGTGGATTACGAGCCAAACTTCAAGCATGGCAAGCATCAAATCCGAAACTCTCCATGCATGTAGCACACCCTTCTTATTGTACTGACAACGCGGCGATGGTTGCGATAACTGGGGCGTTTTTATTTGAAGCAGGCATCACCCATGACCAACAGATTTCTGCAAATGCAAAATTGCCCTGGTAAATTTGGAAGTTTAGAAAAATTTACTATCTTCAAGGAACCAAACTCACTACTATGTATTTAGAAATCCAAGAAATCCCAAAGGAGCAAGTTCCACGTTGTACCTTTGCGAAACTAAGCTCCATTGAACAAGAAAGCAGCTTACATTCTCAACTTCACAAGGCTATGATTTTAGGAAACACCCATCGAGGTAAAGTTTCCATAGTTTTTTGCGACGATGAGGGGCTAAAAAAAGTAACAACCACAGTTTGGGCAGTTGGGGAAAAATTCATTACCCTGAAAGGAGGAGTTTGGATTCCTATATCTAAAATTGTAGATATTATTTTTTAACTTCGCGACATGTGTCGTGTAGTTAGATTTTTCCTTATCGCCTGTAGTTTATTTTTTTTCACCATTGAGCTTAACGCGCAAAACCATGTTGCTTGGAATGCCACATGGGATAAGAATTCGAACGTGCTTGTCATCAAAGGAACAATTGATCCTACGTGGCACTTGTACTCCCCAAAAACCGACCCGAACCTTGGACCTATCGCGCTAAGTGTCACGTTTGAAAAAAATAAGGGCATAAAGAAAATTGGGAGTTTAGAATTTTTAACAGCACCTGTTGCGCATCAAGATGACAATTTTGGGGGAATGGTTTACATTTGGGAGAATGTAGTAGAAATTCACCAAGCCTTTCGCATTAAGAAGGCAGGCGCTTTAAAACTGACATTAAATTACATGACTTGCGACGAAACGAAATGTATTCCTCCAATCGATGTACCGATAACCATTCAACTTAACAACTAATTATGAGGTATTTTTTATCTACCTGCTTGCTTCTTATAAGTTTAGCAACATTTGCCCAAGGCTCATGGCAAGACCATATTAAATGGAAATTTAGCCTAGAGAAAATTGACAGCAGTCATGCGTATATCGTTGGTAAAGCGAC
>JBEIDV010000056.1:0-10059 GCA_040383285.1 Crocinitomicaceae bacterium
CATTCCGGGCATTAGGATCTTACCTTCCGCATCGATTTGGATACAATGGGGCTCATTAATTGCTGAATCGATGCGCTCAATGCGTTCATTGTGGATCAATACATCACCTTCAATTATTCTACCTTCATTGATGATGCGTGCATTTTTAATTAGTGTTTTCATACTCATGGATTACAGTAATTACAGTACATCGGATCTTCTTCTTGCTTGTTGTTCGGGTATTCAATTAGTTCTTCATAGCGACAGGATAAACACCCCTTAACTAAGGAAAGGGTAGAAGAAGTTTCTGATTTACAGGCCATGCACGGCAATCCGGTATTTACTCGAATTACATCGAAGCCAGGGGCCTTGCATGAAGGGCATGTTGACTTAATTTTATTTACGAGTTTATGTGTTAATTCTTCAATTACCTTCATTCGTGTTGGATTATTCATCGCGCGCATGTCAGTTTCTGCTATACAGCGGCCAGCGCCTTTTGTTAAGGTTGTCAATGCGTGATTAGCTTCCTCTAGCGTTTTGAACTCTTTTCGAACGTGAGTTCTATCGGTAGATAATAGTATGAATCCGTGACTTGGAAATCCGATGGATTTAGCGAAATCACCCAGTTGGTTAGCGTTTGATATTTCCAGTGAATTAAAATTGGTTTCGGTTGAAAGTACATTCGTCCAAATGCTTAGGTTGTTTTTATAATCCCGCAATAGCATTAGCTCTTCGTTTGCAGGAATGAAAAACAGGTTCGGGTGCGGACCAAAGGAACCTTCATTAGCTACTACGAGGTCACATCCGGTAAGCTGATGCGCTAAATCGCACTTTGCTCGTGCAGCATTTAACGGAGAAAGCCTTCGTTCAATCTCTCCAGAGAATGTTCCGAATTGGTCTGTGTTAAGTTCTTGAGGTACAAAACAGGTAACCCCAAGTATGGAATTTAAAATGGGTGCAATTACCTGCTCTTTTTGGTGCATCGTGGCTACACAGAGTTGCCTTCCTTGGAACATATTATGCCTCAGGGTGATTTATTTTGATGTGGATGTCACATTGAATCGTTACTTCTGAGCCTGCGGTAAGTACAGATAACTCTGATTTAATGTGATCCATGCTACGCTTTAAGTTCTTAATTCGTTCATCGGAAAAAGAATCTAAGGTTTGATTTTTAATTAAAGCGCTTAACTTTTTCTTTTCGTGAAATTGAATTTTACTTGCCACTACATCCAAAATAATTTTCTGACTTTCCTCAACGGTGAATGCCCCATTGATCAGCGTGAGTTTTAATTCGTTCATGGGTTTGATTTTTTAGCGTAAGCGATAGTAATAAGGGCACAAGACACAGAGGCTATAGAAGCGAATTCTGAAATTAATGTGCCAGTATTAGCTATAGAATATGCGATGAAACTTATTGAAATGATGAAACCGACAATTAACGCCATAAGCTAATCTAAATCAATGTTGAGGTGAATCGTAATGCCTCGCATCTCTTCTGCTGATAACTTATTAATATCTGCGCGTTGGGTTTGTAAGGATTTAATTCGATTTTCTCGCTGCTTTATATCTTCTTCATTGCAAGAACTTGAAATTTTAGATTCAAGGTAAGCGATTTTGACCTGGATTATTTTGTTTAGGAGCTCCTGAGCCTCGCCTACGGAGTATGTTCCTTCGATTAAGTTAATTTTCATCGTCTTCTTTTTTATTGTCCTTGTCCGAGTGAATAGGCCGGCACCCCATCAAAAGCGTATAGATTTTCAGTTTTGATCACATCAATTTTAAGTTCTTCTGCAAGCGCAAGGAGAGAAATGATGTTAGATTTCGATAGTTTTTGATCAGCTCCTTTGAATCTACATCTCCAATGGTCTGTGCAAAACGTCTCTCTAAAACCATCTGGCCAAACTTTAATACCGCGATTCGTTATCATGGATAATTGCACTCCGTTATGATTTAATTGGTTAATGGACTCTGCTAGTGTGTCTGGATTACTTCCTGCCCAATGTACAAAGAGATCAACACCCTCGAGGGTTTTTGTTTTTGGCGCTTTGCGTTCGTAGGTTGGGAGCTTCATTTGGTAGCTTGAATCATACGAAACAGCGTTAAGGGTGCTCGGTGTTTGACCCAAACGTGAAATTACAGCTTGAGCGAATTCCTTGGTTCCGACTTGTTCTTTGCTCATTCCTTCTTTGAAAATATCATAGGTGTGAATTCCATCCTCTAGGGTTTTTAACCACGCATTTTGAATTTTTTCGGCAACCTCTGTTTGTCCAATATGAATGAGCATTAAGATTGCTCCTTGCAATAAACCTGATGGATTTGCAAGATTTTGTCCCGCTCTTCGCGGTGCGGATCCATGAATGGCCTCAAACATCGCACATTCTTCCCCGATATTTGATGAACCGGCTAATCCAACACTGCCCGTAATTTGTGCGGCAACATCACTCAATACGTCACCATATAAATTCGGCATAACGATGACATCAAATGCTTCGGGTGTATCGGCTAATTTAGCTGCACCGATGTCGATAATCCAATGTTCATTTTCTATTTCTGGATATTCCGCAGCAATTTCATCAAACACCTTGTGGAATAAACCATCACTTTGTTTCATGATGTTATCCTTCGTAAAACATGTTACTTTTTTTCGGTTTTGTTGCTTGGCATATTCAAAGGCATAACGTACGATTTTTTCGCACCCTGGTCTACTGATCAACTTTAAGCATTGAACCACTTCGTCTGTTTGTTGGTGCTCAATTCCCGCGTATAAATCTTCTTCATTTTCTCGTACAATAACCACATCCATTATGGGGTGTTTTGTCTGTACAAACGGATGTAGGCTTTTACAGGGTCTTACATTGGCATACAAGCCCAGAAATTTACGCGTGGTAACATTCAAGCTTTTGTAACCCCCACCTTGTGGTGTAGTAATAGGCGCTTTTAAAAAGACTTTGTTTTTTCGGATCACATCCCAGCTATCTTTCGAAATTCCAGCGGTATTTCCCGAAAGATATACCTGCTCTCCAACTTGAATTTCGTCAATTTGTAAATCCGCACCTGCGGCTTCTAAAATTTGTAAGGTTGCGTCCATAATTTCTGGACCAATTCCATCTCCTTTAGCAATAGTTATTCTCATGGTGATTAATTTTTCAGCAAAGATGTATAGTTTTATATATATATTAATATTTATATATTTGATGAATAATATAAATAAAACTTATGAATTACACCTTGAGTCAATTAAATGTTTTTGTTAAGGTTGTTGAAAATCAAAGTGTTACGAAAGCTGCGGAGCATTTACACATGACACAACCTGCAGTCTCTATTCAATTGAAAAATTTTCAAGATCAATTTGAAATCCCCTTGTTTGAAGTCATTTCTCGTCGAATGCATATCACCTCGTTTGGACAAGAAGTGGCAGCCTCTGCCAAGGAAATTTTGTTTCAAGCTGATTTGCTCAGGCATAAGGCATTAAAATTCAAAGGGGAGTTAACGGGGACCTTAAAGATTTCTGTGGTTTCTACCGGAAAGTATGTGATTCCCTTTTTTTTAAAACCCTTCTTGGATTTGAATCCCGGCGTTGATTTACAAATGGATGTTACGAATAAGGAGTTAGTGGTTGAGAGCTTGGGTCGAAATGAAATTGATTTTGCCTTGGTTTCGATTCTTCCAGACCGCTTGAATGTAGACTCGATCCCACTGCTTGATAATTCCTTGTACTTGATTGGTGACCGTTCGTTTTCAAACACGAAGAAAATATCCATTCGGGATTTAGCTAAACATCCCTTAATTATGAGAGAACCCGGTTCAGGCACACGGCAACGTATGGAGCAATTTCTTAAAACCCATCAAGTTAAATTAGAGCGCAAGTTTGAATTAACGTCAAATGAAGCGGTAAAACAAGCGGTGAAGGCCGGACTTGGCTTATCCATTATGCCGTTAATTGGGTTAAAGCATGAACTAGAAGCAGGAGAATTAAAGATGCTAAAAATTAGTGGATTGCCGGTGCATACGGAATGGCAATTGATTTCACTCAAAGGGAAACGGCATGGTCCGGTCGCTGAGGCGTTTAGGACTTATATAGTGGCACATAAAACTGAAATAGCTGAACAGCATTTTAATTGGTTACAATAAGGCTTAGATTTTCTATTTTTACAGAACGCACAATTAATAACTACTGAATTCATATGATTAAACGAGTTGTTGGGATTGAGTACCATGCGATTAGATTTTTAATGTTGATTAATATTTGGTGGATTGGAACACGCTTGTATAAGAATCCCTTTAAATCAATGGTTGTTTTAATCAAACTCCTTCAGAATTTTACGCGTATGATGGGAGGAAAGACCTTGGTTCGTGCCTTTAAAATGGAGGGTAAATACGCGTGGGATATGTTCAATCCTGCTTGGCCTTCACCTGGATTTAATGCGTTTTTTAAGCGTCATTTAATAGAAATTAAAGCCACACCGGCGGATAATCGCGCATTGCGTCGCCTAATAGTTGCAATAACGAAACGTTGTCCCTTAGCGTGTGCGCATTGCAGCGAGGCCGCAACACTGTATCAAAAAGATGTACTTTCCTTAACGGATTATTACGATAAAATCGACCCGTTTGTGGAACAAGGGGTGGGTCAATTGGTTTTTTCAGGTGGAGAACCGTTAAGTCGTTTTGATGAGTTAATCTCCTTACTTGAGCGTTATCAAAATCGATGTGACCAATGGGTGTATACTTCCGGATATGGCTTAACCCTTGAGCGTGCCAAGCGCCTGAAAGCTTCGGGATTGAATGGTGTGGCAATAAGTTTAGATCATTATGATCCGAACGAACACAATGCATTTAGAGGCAATGCGAATTCCTTTGAATGGGTTGAGCAAAGTGTTAGTCATTGCCTTGAAGTGGGGATTTTAGTTGCGTTAAATGTTTGTCCGACAAGAGCACTTGTTGACGAACATGGGGTAGAGCGAATTATTGAGTGGGCGAAAAATAAAGGAGTTCCGATTGTAAATATCCTTGAACCACGGGCCGTAGGGAATTACCAGGATAAAGACATCGCTTTGAATGCCAAGCAGCTCGACCACCTTTGGAAATTGAGTGAACGCTTTAATTTTGAAAAAGCTCATATTACTTATCCTACCGTTTTGTTCCCTGCGGGCTATCGAAAGCAAATGACCTGTGGTGGTGGACGATCCTACATTTTTTTGGATTTTGATGGGCAACTTTATCCATGTCCTTTTTGCAAACTTCCCCTACCGAAAGAACGGGTCGAGGAATCCTTGTGTGAAGCAGCTGCCTAGTGATGTTACCCATTGACGATACGACGGAGGAAACTGCCATTCGTGTATTAGCAGCATCCTTTGAGACGAATCCTGGAGTGCGTGCTTTTGTGAAGGATGATCATAGAATTATATCACGGATTTTTCATTTATGTGTTTTTTGTGTTCGCGTGGCGCGAAAAAAACAGGGGGCTTATATCACTACAAATAGAAAGGGGGTAGCGTTGATGTTTAATTCAGAGAATCAACTTACCAAGTTGGAGGCATTACGTTTATACGCATATTTAGGGCAGTACAGTGTAGGTTGGTTAAGGGCGATTCCGATGCTACAGCGAGAGCGAATAATTAAAAGTTACCGATCAAAAGCACCAGCCTTTTATTTTTGGATGCTTGCCGTAGAGGATCAAACCTTTGGATTGGAAACGATCATAGCAATAAAGGAATTTGTATTTCAGCGCTCAAGAGAACACCAATTAGATATTATTGCCGAAACAATTTCAAAACGGACCTTGGCCATGTACCTTCGATACGGTTTTGAAGTGTATCATGAATATCAGGACTCAAAGGGACTTGTAATTTATTTTATTCGACGCCCTTGGAACCGTTGATGTACTCTCGCAGGCGGTTGTACCCATTTTCATATGTCGCATGATTTGTCTTAAATAATCGGTCCCAAAAATTTAAGTAAATCCCAAAATTATAATTCCCATATTGGTGATGTTGAGCATGGTGGAATGAGGTGTTAAAGGCATTGAAAATAGGCGCTTTTTTCGCGCGAAGTTCATATCCCGAGTGCCCATAAACAGACATGAATAACATAAAAAGTGTAAACAGTCCATGAATTACAGGATGGATAGGAAGAAGTAGTGGAAGCCAGCATACAATTGAAATTTGAATACAGCCTTCAATGGGATGAAAAGAAAAGGCGGCCCAGGCATTGACGGTGTGCGATTGATGGTGGTGCACATGGACGTACTTATGCATTAAAGGTAGGTGTAACAAGCGGTGCGAGAGGTAAAAAAAGAGGTCATGGATAAAGAGCGAAATAAATAAACTGGCAGGTAAATAGAGCAAACTACTCCAAGTAAATTCAATTTCGAAGTAGAATTTAGTGAGTTCTGCTGATTTTAAATAATCCAATAAACCTCCAAATCCAGTAAACACAAGCAGGTTAAGGGCGCTTAGTAAGTACTCTTTTTTTGTATTTTTTGAGGTTTGTCTTTCGGGGATTACTAAGCGGTTCACTTGAGGTCCAAACAGCCATGGTAAATACTGGAAAAATAAAATACATGTGATTGCAGCAAGTGGAACGAAAAAGATGTAAAACATTATAAATCGGTTAATGAAAGAGGTGTTCCGTTATTTTTTAACAGGCGATAATGTGCGAAATACGCATTCAAAAAGCTAGACTCGTGTCGGTAATCTAAGCCGAACTCTTGACAGGTTTGAGCAATAATCGGGGTAAGTTTAGGATAATGAATGTGACAAATAGAGGGGAATAAATGGTGCGTTACATGATGATTAAATCCGCCAAAAAGCAAATTTAATAGGGGGTTTTTCGTGGCAAAGTCAATTACGGTGAGTACCTGATGATGCGACCAAGAATAAGGCATTACGCCATGATCATCCGGTAGCGGAAATCGGGAGTATTCAGCGACGTGAGACGGGATAAGGGCAAGTGTAATCGTAATGCTTGCGGCAAAATTCATGCAGAAAAATCCAAGGATAAAGGCTGGTAAACTGAGTTGGGAATACCAAGCGGGTAAAACGATTATAATGGTAATGTAAATGGCTTTGAATAAAAAGAGTTTAATCCATTCTTTTGTATTATGTCGTTGGTTTTCTAGGGAACCAATTTTCTCTGCTCGAAAGTCTTTAAAATCTCGAAAATACAACCAGTTTATGGTATAAAGTAAATAGAGAAAGGGGGCATAAATAAATTGATATTTGTGGATTTTACGGAGTACATCGGTTGGGAATATACGCACTAAGGGATGTTGTTTTAAGTCTGCATCTTCGTTTAGGATGTTGGGAAACGAGTGATGAGAAAATACATGACGATTTCTCCACATGTAGGAGTTTGCTCCTAAGGCATCGAAGAGATAAAGGAAACTTCGATTAATCCATTTTTTTGAAGATATGGCTTGGTGAGCAGCGTCATGCGCCACGTTAATTCCGATCAATATAGCCAAAGGCCCCATGCAAATCATCGCGAGGATAGCTAAACTAGCGTTTGAACAGGTAAATATGGCATAATAACAAAGCGAATAGCTTGAAATTAAGAGTATAGTCTTTAGGTAGAACAAGGCGTTGGCTTGTCGGGAACGTTGATTTTTGTTGAAAAAAGCATCAACCCGCTCGGTAACGGTTTTATAAAAAAGATCGGGTTCAGGTTTATATCGAATCCCCATCCTATTGGAAAGAAAATTTCTTTTGTAATTCGGTATACTGTTCTTTCGAAAATCTAGACAATTCGCCGGGTTTCTTAAACTTCGAAAGCCGCTTATAATTGGGCTTTCCTGTATATGCTGTTTTCATTATATAATGACCTTCCGCTTCGATGAACAAACTTCGTTGAAATTTTTGATTAACAGGAATTCCTTCAAATGTAATGGTGTTTACCGCATCTGCAGGGGTACTTGTCACGTAGATATTGTCTGAGTTTAGTATGTTGTAAGTGTTTGAATGCCCTTGTTCATTTACTACGGATATTGGTTGTATTCGAGTTTGATTAACGATAAATCCCTCATTTGATGTTGCTAACCCTAAGTAATCAACCTCCCAAAAATGAAATCCAGATCGCAGTCTTATTTCCAACGGCGCTAAACCACTTAACTCCACTGGGATCGCCAACTTTTCATATGCAACATCGCCAACTAATTCAACTTCAGAAAGAGGTTCCCATGAACCATTTCGTTTTACTTCAACTAAGAGTTTAATTCCTTCTTCCCGCATCCATGCCTCACGGTCTTCTTTACTTTTATCTTTATTTTTTTCAACCCATTTGGCATGTTCCGATCCAAATAGCTTATTAAATTCATTATATAAATAACCGGACCATTTGGTGTTTTTTACATGTAATATTAAGCTTGATTTACCGGTAGTTACGTTTGGGTTAAAGGTGGCATATAATGTACTTAAATCGGTAAGGTTTTCCGGTTTGAAATCATAAGCAATGTTATCTTTTTCTTTTACCGCGTCTTCTTGGTTCTTTCCGTCCTGATCGAGGATAGATGCAGCTGGAATAACGGATTGATAGGCAAAGATTTTTCCATCTTTTTCCATCGCAAGCTCAATGCCAGGTGTATGTTCAACAACCAATAATGACAGTTGGTCTATGTATTGATGTTCTTCCTCCTCGTTTTTTATGGTAAGTGAAAGTTGGTTTTGATCTGGGAAATAATCTGGAATTTCTTTGAGATCACTTCGTTCTAATTGAGATGATTTAGCGCCTGTAAATAGCGTCTTTTCAAAGGTGATTTGTTGTCCATTATCCACATAAACGTGAGGACACCCGCAAACAACCGCAAGAAAGCCAATTCCACCTGCAACAACAACAGGGATTGCAAACAATGCATTGATCCCTTCTGCTTGCTTTGAAATATCCACTTTATAAATATCATTCAAGTTTAGGTTACATGTACCATTTACATTCATGGTGGTGTCATTGATAAATAAATGTACTTGCTTTAACTCATACATTCGATCGCCAAATTTTCGAAGCGCGATGTGACTTGGTTTATTTATTGCTTTGTTATAGTAGAACATCGGGGTAGAAATCAACTTATTAATCCCCCCAGTTATTTGATTACTGTTTGCATTGTAAGTTACGGAGTTGAGTTCATAGATATCGCTTCCTTGGTGCACAAGAATGATATTTCGGCTGTCCAAAAACTCCCAACTATTTTCCCTAGGTTCGGTGAATTTTTTAAGTTTTTGATCTTCTTTAACTATATAAAATCGAGTACAGCTAGTTCCTGACAGAATGAGTAGGAGTATAAAAGGTATAGAATATTTCATACTATTTTTTTTACTAAAATAGTGAAATTCAGAATTACCTGATGCGTCCGATGATCTCTTATCTACACATTTACCCCAAACAAATATCCAACACCAGCAGAGATTCCCATGGCTAAGGTTCCACCAATGGTGATCCGTAAGATGGCCTTTCCAATGGGAGATCCCCCGGTTTTTGCTGATAAATAACCTAAGAGAATTAAGAATATAATGGTCGATCCATAGAGGAAATAAGGCATGTATTCGATTGGGGCAAACAAGGTCACCAGCAGCGGTAGAATTCCTCCCGCAGTAAACGCACTTCCGGAGGCAATGGCTGCTTGAATTGGTTTGGCTTGACTTATTTCGGTTATTCCAAGTTCGTCCCGTATGTGTGCTGCTAAGGCATCTTTTTCTGTTAATTCAACCGCCACTTGCATTGCCGTTTCTTTTTTTAATCCACGTTGCTCATAAATGGCTGCCAAAATATTCAATTCCGTTTCTGGCATCGTTCGTAATTCCTCTTTTTCCCGTTCAATGTCTGCTTTTTCCGTATCGGTTTGAGAACTCACAGAAACATATTCCCCAGCCGCCATCGACAATGCACCGGCTGCTAACCCTGCCACAGTAGCTAAGATTACTGGGTCATTTGTGTGACTCGCAGTGGCTACCCCAACGGCTAAACTTGAAATGGAAATTATGCCGTCATTCGCTCCTAACACCGCGGCACGAAGCCAATTGCTTCGGTGTATGTAATGACTGTCTAAGTAGTTTTCTATCGTAACCATGAATGTTTAATTTTCATCGAAAGTAC
>JBEIDV010000057.1:0-10053 GCA_040383285.1 Crocinitomicaceae bacterium
CGGGAAGGATCTAAAAAGAACAAAAATTAGGCTTGATGCTAAAACACTTAGGAATAAATCCATTATTTTCTTTGATAATAGTAAATGGTATCTGTAGGACCGAAGGGATGGGAGCGAATGGGTGTTTTTGTAAGAACCGGCGCGCGCATGCCTTCTTTAAATTGCGTTGAGCTCACAATGACCCGGGCCTCATCCCATACATTATCAATGATGAAATATTGTAAGGTTCGACTCCCGCCTTCCACCAGCACACTTAGAATATTGCGCTTGTATAATTCTTCAAGAATAAACTTAGTGGATGTTTCGGCAATTTTAATCCATTCTGTCTGACCTTCCATTGCATTTTTTACGCGATTGAAAACCAGGGTAGGTGCTTCATTTGAAAATACCCCAACGTCCTTGGATAATTTTAAATTGCTGTCAATCACGATGCGCGTTGGATTAGAGCCACTAAATTCACGAACCGTTAACGAAGGATTATCGTTCAGAATGGTATTCCTTCCCACCAAGATGCCCTGCTCTTCTGAACGCCATTTATGCACTAAAACCTTAGTTTCAGGGCTGGAAATCCAATGGATTCCGACTTCGTCTTCCTCTCGGTTTCGATCTAAAAATCCATCTTGAGTTTGAGCCCATTTAAGAATAACATACGGTCGTCTTTTTTCGTGGAACGTGAAAAATCGTTTATTTAAGGTCCTGCATTCATCTTCTAATATACCTTCCACCACTTCAATTCCTTCACGTTTTAATCGATCTATACCCTTTCCAGCAACGGAAGGATTGGTGTCTCTGCTTCCAATGACAACGCGCCTCGGTTTCAAGGCAAGGATTGCCAAGGTACAAGGTGGGGTTTTACCAAAATGTGTACAGGGTTCTAAGGATACATAAATAGTAGATCCTTGAATAGCAGAGTCATCTCCCACATTTCGTATGGCATTAATCTCTGCGTGTGGTCCGCCATAAATCTCATGATAGCCTTCGCCAATTATCACGCCATCCTTTACGATTACACATCCAACCAATGGGTTAGGGGCCACCTTTCCTTGCCCTTGATAGGCCAAATCGATGCAACGCTGTATATACTGTTCGTCTTCAGTCACTACACAAAGTTAATCAAAGCAAACACATATGCTACTCGCATTAAGGCGCTCCCGCTTTAATTTCATACCTTTGCAGCCATGGCGCATAAATCAGGTTTTGTAAATATAGTTGGAAGTCCTAATGTTGGTAAATCAACCTTGATGAATCAATTGGTTGGTGAAAAGCTTTCTATTGTTACTTCAAAGGCGCAAACTACGCGGCATCGGATCCTTGGGATTGTGAATGACGAAGACCATCAAATTGTCTTTTCTGATACGCCAGGTGTGGTTAATGTATCATACAAGTTGCATGAGAACATGATGGAATACGTTTCTGTTTCACTTCAAGATGCGGATGTATTGCTTTTTGTAACGGACACCGTTGAACAAAAAATGAATCATGAGGCGACCTTAGAACGAATTAAAAAGTTAAATGTCCCGGTTATTTGTTTAATTAATAAAGTGGATAAGTCACACCAAGAAAAGGTGGCTGAACGCATTGAATACTGGAAAAATGAAATTCCAAATGCAGAGGTTTATCCAATTTCTGCGTTACACAACTTTAATATCGACATCGTTTGGGAACGCATACTAACCTTGATTCCCGAAAACCCACCATATTATGATAAAGATGAATTATCTGATCGACCGATGCGGTTTTTTGTATCAGAAATAATTCGTGAAAAGATTTTTAACTTCTGTCAAAAAGAAATTCCCTACAGTTCACAAATCGAAATTGAAATGTATGAAGATACGGTTCACCTCATACGGATTCGAGCCATTATCATCGTAGAACGCGATTCTCAAAAAGGAATTATCATTGGTAAAGGAGGAGAGATGTTAAAGAAGATCGGACGTCAAGCGAGAATTGACATTCAAAAATTCTTAGATAAAAAAGTGTTTCTAGAGACCTTTGTAAAAGTAGATAAAGACTGGAGGTCGTCAGAGGCTAAATTGAAAAAATACGGATATTAATGAGCAACATTATTGCAATTGTCGGCCGGCCTAATGTCGGAAAATCAACCTTGTTTAATCGCTTAACAGAATCGCGTGATGCGATTGTTAAAGAGGTTAGTGGGGTGACTCGAGACCGAATTTACGGCAAAGGGGAGTGGAATGGGTATAAATTTTCGGTGATTGATACCGGTGGATATGCCACAACCAAAGAGGATATTTTTGAAGGAGAAATCAGAAAGCAAGTAGAATTAGCCATCGATGAAGCAAAAGTTATTTTGTTCATGGTGGATGTTATGACAGGCATCGTAGAGATGGACTTATTGGTTGCTGAATTACTTCGTAAGAGTAAGAAGAAAATCCTAGTTGTTGCGAATAAAGTAGATACCAACGACCGCATTGGGATGTCAGCAGAGTTTTATTCCTTTGGATTGGGTGATGTATTTGATTTAAGTGCAGCAAATGGTGGAGGTACAGGTGATTTACTCGATGAAGTGGTTACTTTTTTAGATAAAGAAGACGATGCGATTTTGGAACAGGATGATCTTCCGCGTATTGCGATCGTGGGACGTCCGAATGTAGGGAAGTCGTCTATGATTAATGCCTTAACAAATTCGGAGCGAAACATTGTAACCGATATTTCAGGTACTACACGAGATTCAATTCATACAAGGTATCGTGCGTTTGGACATGATTTTCTTTTAATTGATACCGCCGGTATACGTAAGAAAGCCAAGGTAACAGAAGATATAGAATATTATTCGGTGCTGCGTTCCGTTCGTACCATTGAAAATTCAGATGTCTGTCTTTTAATGATTGACGCATCAGAGGGTCTACAGAAGCAAGATTTAGCTATTTTTTACATGATTGAAAAGAACTCCAAAGGGGTTGTAGTGCTTGTAAATAAATGGGATTTGGTTGAAAAAGACCACACCACCATGAAGGATTTTGAAGAGAATTTACGCAAACAATTGGCGCCGTTTAACGATGTGCCGATCATCTTTACATCTACGATTACCAAGCAGCGTATTCATAAAGCAATTGAGACGTGCATGGAAGTGTTTGCCAACCGTACAAAAAAGATCCCAACTTCGAAGTTGAATGAAGTGATGTTAGAGATTATTCTAGATAATCCGCCGCCCGCTGTTAAAGGAAAGTATGTGAAAATTAAATTTGTTCAACAACTTCCAACCCATGCCCCGGCTTTCGCATTTTTCTGTAATTTACCACAGTACGTCACAGATTCATATAGCAGGTTTATTGAAAATAGGTTGCTAGAGCAGTTTAATTTTACTGGGGTACCAATTAAAATATTCTTCCGTAAAAAATAAAGAGTTTTCTTGATTTGATGATGTAAATTCAACCGTAAAACGGTTGAATTTACATTTCAAGTACTGTGTATTTTGGTGTTTCTTAGTTATCTAAGTACGTTTACCGTTCCGCTAACTACTTTCTTCTCGTCGGTTTCTTTGTTAGAATATTTGATCACCCAGGTATAGCCACCTGCTTGAACTTTTCTTCCGTCTACCCCATACGTTCCGTCCCATCGTCCTTCTGCGTCATTACTTTCCCAAATCAACTCTCCCCAACGATTGAACAGCTGCAAATTGAAGTTAAATGGATCAAAGCCTGTTGTAAATACAGGGAACCATGTTTGGTTATGCTCATCTTGATCCGGAGTAAAGGTATTAGGAACGTAGTATATTGGATCGCTAATAACGGGTAATGATAATTCGTAGGTTGTTGCACAACCTAAGGCGGTACTTGCAGTTAAACTCACGAGCATATTTTCTGTTATCCCATTGTAAAAATGAGGTTCTTCAAACACCGTAGAGGTTTGACCATCGCCATATTCCCATACGTAACTAATTGCTCCGAGTGTTGTGTTGGTGAAATTGATCGTTTCTGATGTGGAAGATAAAACATTTGGATTTGCCGTAAATGTTGTATTCGGATAGTTCTCCATACAGATGTAGTCAGTGTAAGTTGTAGTTTCTAAACATCCCTGCAGGTTGTATTGTAGGGTAATGGTATGACATCCTGCGGCAGTGAACATGTAGTCTGTACTTGGCGTGGTGCCGATGGTAGTTCCATTCCACGTGTAAACATAACTTGCACCCGGAACAGGACCAGTACTGAAATTAACCATTAATGGATTACAACCACTTAAGGTATCTGCTTGGAATACCGGAGGAACAGCAGGCACAACGATAACATTCATTGATATTGAATCAGCACATTGGTTAGGATTTGGTGTAAAATCGAATGTGAATGTTCCAGGTAACGAACTATCAATAGTTGGTGGATTCCAACTACCCACAATTCCCGGGTTATTGTTAGAAACCAATGGGAATATGGGTGGCACATCTCCTTGACATACCAACGGCATTTGTGTGAATTGTGGAATATTCAATGGGTCAATGGTTATATACATGGATGCAGAGTCAGCGCATTGAAATGGGTTTGGTGTGAAATTGTAAAATACGGTACCTGGGATATTGGTATTAATTACCGCTGGGGACCAAGATCCTAAAATCGGAACAGGGTTCGTTGAACTAGCTGGAAGCGTAACTCCTTGCGTGAATTGACATAAAGGTCCGATTTGTTGGAAGGTAGGTTCTGTATAGTTTAATACGGTAATATCCATGGTGGTAGATACAGCACATTGTCCAACCGTTGGGGTAAAGGTGTAGGTGTACAATCCTGCAGAAGCAGTTGTGATTGTAGGAGGAGCCCAAGTCCCGGTATACGGTGTAGGATTGGTAGAAGGGTTTGGTAAGGCCGGTGGTGCACTATTAATACACAACGGCATGATTTGAGTGAACGAAGGAGTTTCATTCGGTAGAATCGTAATGTTCATGGTTGCAGGAACCGCACAGAATTGCGGAGCTGGTGTGAAAATATACGGATAGGTTCCTGGAGCTGCAGACGAGATTACAGAAGGCGACCAAGTTCCTGTAAGTGCAGGGACATTATTTGAGGATGCAGGTAAGCCTGGTACCGCGCCGTTGTGACAAATTGGAGCAATTTGCGTAAAGGCAGGAACAATTGGTGTATTAACAACAACAAGGGTAGTAGCCGTACCGTTACAGTTAGGTGTAGTATAATTAAGTGTATATGTCCCGCCATCCAATGGTGTTGAATTCGGAATGGTTGGGTTTTGTAGATTTGAAGTAAATCCATTGGGTCCAGTCCAAGAATACGTTGTAGCACCATTTGAAGCATTTAGTGTTATGGTTTGACCCGCACAATATGGACCACCATTGGTTGCAGTAACGTTAATTCCACCCGCTTGATAATTAATGGTTACGTATCCATGATTGGTATTATTTGCAGCTAAACAGGTTCCTCCGGCAGGTACTAACGATGAGCCCGCTCCGCCGCCGCCGCCGCCGTTAGCTCCGGTACAGCAACCGTCGTTACCGCCACCGCCACCGCCATAGTATCCGCCGCCGCCGCCGCCGCCAGATGCCGTTTGCCAAAGGCCAGCTTGACCACCATTTCCTAAAGTTCCTGCAGAACCTCCTGGAGGTGTACCAGCCCATGGAGTACCGCCTGCGCCACCAGCAAATTGGGTTCCACCTTGACCACCTTGACCGTAGGTATTACATCCTGCGGCTCCATTATTACAATTGGATGCGCCACCACAAACTGGGGATGAACCCCCACTGCGACCGCCACCGCCACCGCCGACAATAACACGATTTGCTAAAGCTACGCCTCCGATGCGAATGTCACTTGCTCCTCCTCCGCCCCATGATGCATAGTTAATATTTCCGTTGTTAGAGGCAAATCCAGTTCCCCCACCATTCCATCCACCAGAAGCATTTCCTTGGGTACCCATACCCCCACAATAAATATTCAAAATCTGACCTGGTGTTACATTTAACGGAGCAGAAATTCTTGCTCCACTACCTCCATTTGCGCCTCCTCCTTTGGCTCCTGCAACGATCACGTTGATTGTGAAAACACAAGGTGGAACTGTCCATGTTTGAACGGCTCCTGTGTAGTTAAATGTTATGGTGGATGCTTGACCGAAGATGGAATTTAATCCAAAAGTCCCAATCAATAATAAAGGAAAAACTGCAAGTAATAATCTTTTCATAATCAGTCTAGGTTGTCCAAATTTAATAACAATTCCGTAATATCTTGTAATGTTGCTTAATAGCTTTATGTTTAAAAAATTTTATATCTACCCTTATCTCTTAAGATTTATTGTAAATATGTGTTACAATACAAATTCGATACTTAGTACGAACTATTACGTATATAGGTTGCCAATCTTTTTTGATCCGAGTTTCGATTGAGCCAAGATTATTCTGTTTATTTCCGATAAATTGTGTTTTTACTTTTTTAAAACTCCATATAAAATGCACCATATTTTCTTTAACTTTAACCTGTAAATTATTACTAATGAGTTTAATTCCTTTCTCAGGTACGTGGACCCGAAGTGAAGCAGCACACTTACTTCGCAGGACGATGTTTGGCCCAACCCACCAGCAAATTACGGCCATTGCAAACATGACCATGACGGATGCGGTGAATCAGCTGTTAACGGTTGGACTCCTTAATCCACCCTTGGCATATGACGCCGGTGAAACCGTGGTTGCTCAGGGGCAAACTTGGGTAAGTTCTTTATATCCGTCGAATCCCCTTAGTAATCAACTTTGCGAAACGGCGCGGGTAAAATCACTTACCGGTTGGTTAATGCAAAACATGAATTATCAAGCGATGGATATAAGTCAAAAGATGTTTTTCTTTTGGCACAATCATTTTGGAGCTGCTTTTTCGTCTGATGCTCGAGCAACATACACGTACCTAGAATTATTGCGAACAAGTAGCTTAGGTAATGTAAAACAATTGGTAAAGGATGTTACGGTGGACCCTGCTATGTTGATTTTTCTTAATGGAAATACGAATTCCGTACAACATCCCAATGAAAATTATGCCCGTGAATTACTTGAATTATTTACGATAGGAAAAGGAAACCAAATTGCTGCTGGGGATTATTCTAACTACACGGAATTAGATGTTGCTTCCGGGGCAAAAATTCTGAGCGGTTATTTAGTTCAAGGGATCCGAAGTTCTACCTTAACCGCCGCTCAAACCTTATTTCTGAATCCCTTGCATGATACCAGTACGAAAACCTTGTCGTATCATTTTGGAAATGCCACGGTTGCAAACGCCGGAGCACAAGAGTATGCAAATTACATTGACATCATTTTTCAACAACCACAAGTTGCAACCTTTATTTGTACTGAGTTGTATCGGTTTTTCGTGAATTATGACATAACAAATGATGTGGAAATCAACATTATCCCGCAATTAGCCCAAACACTGATAGCTAACAATTATGACATCCTTCCTGTACTCCAAGAATTATTCACAAGTCAACATTTTTACGATGTGGCTTTACGTGGAAGTATTATTCGTAGTCCGTTGGAAACGGTATTCAGCATGTTGAATTCAACAGAAACCCAAATCAACGTCAATTTAGCCACGGACTACAACATCTATTTAAACATCTATTATGCCGCGGCAAATATGGGCTTGGATTTCATAAATCCTGCCAGTGTAGCAGGGTGGGAAGCTTTTTATTTAAGTCCGGCTTTTTCAAGGCTTTGGATTAATTCCACCACCATTAAATTTCGTTTTGACATTGCCACAGGGCTCTTTATTTTCGGCATACCAATTAACGGATATACCTTGAAAGTTGATACCATACCGTTTCTAAATAATTTGAGTTTACCCTCGAGTGCCATTTCGGTTATCGATGACATCTGTGAATTGTTTATTTCTAAGCCCGTGGATCCAGCAACCCATGCAGATTTGGTTAACATATTAACGAATAACCTTCCAACCTTTGAATGGACCTTGCAATACAACGAGTATTTAAATAATCCGAATAACCCGACCTTTGTAGATCCTGTGAGATATCGCGTACAATTGGTGCTCGATCGAGTTTTTAAAATGCCTCAATATCAAATGATTTAATGCGAATCCTATGAAAAGAAGACAGTTTATTAAAAATGTAGCGTTAACATCTGCGAGTTTACCCTTCGTTTCGAATGGTTTTGGCATGCAGGCTTTGAGTCAGAAGCTCTTTAATTTTTCTACAGGTGCTGAAGATCGTGTGTTAGTAATGATCCGCTTAAATGGAGGTAATGATGGATTGAATACCGTTATTCCCTTAGATCAATACGCTAATTTGATGTTGCATCGTTCCGAAATAATTATTCCACAGAATCAAATCCTATCGGTAACTCCAGAGGTTGGTTTTCATCCACAAATGCAGGGAATGAAAGGATTATTTGACCAAGGGAAATTGAGTGTGGTACAAAATGTGGGCTACCCGGAGCAAAACAGATCCCACTTTCGGTCCATGGATATTTGGACCTCAGGATCTCTTGATGTGAGTGAAACACGTGGTTGGTTGGGACGATATTTTGATTCATATAATCCAAATTATCCCGCAGGATACCCTAACGTAACGTATCCAGATCCTTTTGCAATCAGCATGGGCTCTGAAGTGACCGCAACATGTCAAGGAATTGCGGCTAATTTTTCACATGCCGTTTCAAATCCAAACAATGCCGTGAATTTATATCAAGGTGGCTTTGTTAATGACGGATCATATTATGGTGAACATGTCGAGTTTGTTGGCACAATCATCGAACAAACAAATAGCTTCGGGCAGGTGATTCATGCAGCGGCTCAGGCGGGTAGTAGCTTGTCGGCTATGTACGACCCAACTAATAACTTGGCGACGCAGTTGAAATATGTGGCGCAAATGATTTCTGGCGGACTAAAAACAAAAGTATATGTATTATCCTTGGGTGGGTTTGATACCCATGATAACCAAGCAGATGCAACTAATTTACAAGCAGGTACGCATCGTGGATTGTTGAAAACGGTTTCTGATGCCATTGCCGCGTTTCAAAACGACCTGCAATTGTTGGGGTTAGAGCAACGAGTGGTCGGAATGACATTTTCAGAATTTGGTCGCCAAATTGAGTCTAATGCGAGTTTAGGAACGGATCATGGAGATGCGGCGCCTTTATTTTTGTTCGGAACATGTATCCAATCCGGTATCATCGGACCAAATCCAACGATTGCTAGCTCCTTGCCTGATCAAGCGGGTATTTCCATGCAAATTGATTTTAGGGATGTGTATGCCTCGATTTTACGCGATTGGTTTCAGGTGCCAACCAATGAGGTTCAGCAATTGTTCGCTCACCAGGTCCAGTTCTATTCCTTAGCAGGAACGTGTAACGTAAGTTTGGAAGAACAAGCATTAGCTAATGGCTCCATGCTCGTTTATCCAAATCCAACGCCAAGCAGTGTTCATGTGAAAGTGAATCTAGCAGAGGGAAGAGCGATGGGTGAATTGCGTGATGCACATGGAGCTACGGTCAAAACATATTTCGATCAAAATTTCTCCAGTGGTGTTCATACCATATTCTGTGATATGGATGGCTTGGCCTCAGGAACATATTTCTTGGTAATTCGAAATAACGAGAATACCTTACTCGAACAGGTGGTTAAAATGAAATAATTACCGAAGTAAATTTAAGGTTCCTGTAATCTGTTGTTTTTCGTTATTCGTTTTTGTGGCGAAGGTGATTTCCCAGGTGTAAATTCCCTCTTGTACTTGGGAATCTTTACCATACACACCATCCCAACCCGTTTCGGAATTAAACGATTCCCAAATTAATTCTCCCCATCGATTGAAAATACTGAGGTGGTAATCATACGGATCAAACCCGCTGGTAAAAACGGGCTTCCATTGCTGGTTGAATTGGTCTTGATCGGGGGTAAAAGTATTTGGAACATAGTAAATTAATGGTTCTTGATACCCGATAAATTGGGTGAGTGAATCGGTGCAACCTGCGGGGGAACTTGCAATTAGCGTTACAAAATACCCTCCGATCGTATTGGTGTAGGTGTGCGTTCCTTCCACTTGAGTACTGCTATTTCCGTCTCCATACTGCCAAACATAGGAGCTTGCTCCTTGTGTTCC
>JBEIDV010000058.1:0-9889 GCA_040383285.1 Crocinitomicaceae bacterium
CACCTGCGAATCAAGTAGTCTGTAATGGGTTGCCTACCACAGCGGTGACCTTCAATGGTTCCGTTGCGAATACTACCTATAATTGGACTAACAGTATCCCTTCTATTGGTATTGCTGGGACGGGTACAGGGAATATCGCAGCGTTTAATGCAGTGAATAATGGGAATGCAGCCATTTTCGCTCAAGTGACAATTACCCCAACATTTATTCAAAATGCGGTTTCTTGTCCGGGTTCCCCACAAAGCTATACCTATCAAATTAATCCAACGCCGAGTGTTACCAATCCGGGCGTTCAGTATGTATGTGCGGGAGCGAATACGCAATTATTGAATTTCACAGGAACGGGTACCACGTATCAATGGACGGCGGCAAATACAGCCATTGGAATTGGCGCGAATGGAACGAATTCGATTCCCGCGTTTATTGGCCAAAATGCCACCAATGCGGTAGTTTCATCACAAGTGACTGTTACTCCAATCTTTACTCAAGGTATTTCATGTTCAGGATCGAATCAAACCTTTACCTATTACGTATTACCGATACCATCGGTAGCACCAATAAACAATCAAAGTTATTGCCATCAAACGGCTGTGAATGCGACGCCTATCAATGGTTCTGGAACATCCTACAACTGGACAAATTCAAATCCTGCCATTGGATTAGTGGCGAGTGGAAGTAATACGGTAAATGCCTTCAATGCGACCAATCCAGGAACCAGTGCGATTTCAGGAAATGTGAATGTAACGCCAATCTTTACCTTCCAAGGTCAAAGTTGCAACGGACCGGTGGCGACGTATAGCATAACGGTGAATCCAAGGCCTTATGTGAATGCCTTAAATGATACTATCATCTGTAACAACCAAAACGCCGCGGTGAATATTACTACGAATATCCCTGCAAACATTACGTGGTTTGCTACACAAAATACCAATGTGAATGGGGAATTAACCACCGTTCAAACCAATACCTTTATTAATGACTTGTTATCTAATACAAGCAGTGTGCCTCAGAGTGTTACGTATACCATTACACCAACCACGCTAGCTGGCTGTATTGGTCCTGATTCCTTTGTGGTCGTGCAAGTTCAACCGGATGTTTTGCTTAATATTCCTCAGAATTTAGAGATATGCAGTGGGGCAGGAGTGAATGCCATTTTGGCTGCGAATATTCCTTCTAATTTTTCATGGTTCTGTACGGTGAATAACCCAAATGTAAGTGGGGAGTCCTTGATTACGAATAATGGTGCTGTGATTAACGATGTGTTGGTTAATAATTCGAATCAAAACCAGTTGGTTGTATATTCGGTAACACCCACATCGATTCAAGGGAATTGTCAGGGACCTTCGCAAACGATCACGGTCGTAGTAAAACCACCATTAGCCTTGTTAAATCAGGATACCGTAACGATATGTAGTAATGGAAATGTGAATTTGAATTTAGTTGCAAATACCAACGTTACCTTCAATTGGTATGCAGATCCAAACGTAAATGTATTGAATGAAACCACGAACATCACAACGTCTGCCATCATAAATGATCAGCTGGTCAATCCAACCGGTGCAGTAGAAGAGGTTACGTATCATGTTATTGGTACTTCGGTTGCAAATGGCTGCAGCAGCCCAGTGATTCCAATTACGGTATTCGTGAATCCAATTCCATTGGTGAATCCAACGCAAGATTTGAATGTATGTCATAATCAATGGAATTCCCAAGTGTTGTTCAGTGGGAGTGCTCCAGGAACTGTATATGCATGGAATGCGGCTGGAGCCAATGTAGGACTACAAACCTTGGGCGGTGTAGATTCCTTAAATGCATTTGTAGCCTCTAATCCGGGAGTAGCACCGATAAGCGCTACGATCCTAGTTTCACCGCTGTTCACTGCGAATAACGTGAGTTGTGCTGGAGCCAAGGATACCTTCCAAATCGTTGTAAATCCGGAACCATCGGTATTTGCGTTGAATAATATGACCCTGTGTGAGGGTGTTAATTCAGCGATCGTACCTTTGCTAGGCCCCATTGGCGGAACTACGTTTAATTGGGTGAATTCCAATGCTGCGGTGGGGTTGGCATCCACGGGAACGGGTAATGTTCCGGTATTTATGGCGCAAAATCCAACGGCCTTACCGATACAATCGGTAGTTACGGTAACCCCCGTATTTATCAATGGAGCAACGCAATGTTCAGGCGTAAATCAAACCTATACCATCACCGTGAATCCAACACCGAATGTACTTACGCAGGAAGTTACGATCTGCGCGGGACAAGCGGTCAATATGAATTTACTTGCGGATATTCCGAGTACCTTCCAATGGGATGCCACACCTAATCCAAATGTGGTGGGTGAGACGTATTCTCCAACGCAAACAAGTTCGCTCATTAATGACGTGTTGATTCAAACAACGAATGCGCCACAAACCATTCATTATCAAGTTGCTGCGTTGTCGGTTCCTTTTGGCTGTTTAGGTCCTGATTCAATTATGACGGTTACGATTAATCCATGGCCCAATGTAGCGTTTAATACCTTGAATCCACCATATTGTGACTTAACGCCAATTGCATTCCAAAACATGTCGGTGGGAGCTTATGATTACAATTGGGATTTTGATGATGGAAGCAGCGCTTTTGTTTCAAACCCAACGCATCAATTCCCTTCGCAAGGTACATACAATGTGGTATTAAGCGCAACGGACCCAAATACGGGGTGTATAGACAGTGTCATGCAACCTGTAACGATTTCGCCAACACCCAATCCAGATTTTAGTTATTCGGATTCCATTGGTTGTGGATTGTTAGATGTAGTATATACAGCTGCTGTGTACAACCCATCATGGAATTATGTTTGGAATTTTGGTAATGGAACATCTACAGAGCAAGTGGGACAGGTAGGGTATCAATTTACGCAACAAGGATGTTATGATATCTCATTGACTGTTACGAATCCTCAAGGGTGTACCGCAACAGAAACGAATTTTAATGTGGCTTGTGTGTATGAATCTCCGGTTGCAGTGGCTGGGGCAGATCCAACGGAAGTTACTACCTTGGAACCGTTAGTAGAATTTTCGAATAATTCCGAGAATGCAAGCTCCTACGAGTGGAATTTTGGAGACGGAACGTACGGATATGGATTTGAGCCTATCCATTTATTCCCTGCTGAACCTGCGGATTATTTAGTTTCTTTGGTGGCATTGAACGAAGTGGGTTGTACGGATACAGCGTATGTTAGCATACATGTGGAAGAAAATCTTATTTACTATGTCCCTAGTGCATTTACACCAAATGACGACGAAAAGAATCAAATATTCCTCCCAATCATTTCGCAAGGATTTAAACCAGGCACCTATTTGCTACGGATTTTCAATCGCTGGGGCGAACTAATATTTGAATCCAGAGATCCATACACCGGATGGGGTGGTGATTATGGTCCAACCCATACCAATTGCCAGTCTGGCACCTACACCTGGGTTCTTAATTTCCAAGTCCTGCAAACACAAGAGGATAAAGAAATTAAAGGGCACGTCAATTTGATAAAATAATAGATCTCGGGGTGCTGCCCTTCGATATGATTCGACCCTTCGATAAACTCAGGGGAGTCCAGCTCATCACTAGCTACTCATGGACCAGCACCCCGAGGAAATGCCGATTGAGATAATTTAAGTTGAATTTGGTTGTCGGGATAACCGGTTGATTCCTCCAATTAATAGTGTTTTTTATCGGCTTTCAATACCGATACTGGCTAGGCTAGCTAATCCGATTCCATCGGAATCGTATATTATTGTTTAAGTCATGTAGCAATCAAGCGACCCCAGCGGGGTCGAATATCTTGTTGTTTTTGTGTTGCCTAGCTTATGTCGTGATGCTGTTCATCTACGAAGATGGTACCGTGGATCGGGTAGTGGAGATGGAGGAGTGATATTGTTATTTTATGTCTCTGGGTGCCGGTCCCTGAGTAGTTTGCCTCCGCCTGGCGGAGCGGACGTATCGAAGGGCCGCTTTCATAATTCTTCTATGAATACAGCAAAACTAATATTCAATTATGTATATATTTGTATACACATTTGTTAAATAGTATGCATGAAAAAAACACTACTCATTTTAACATTGCTTGCAAGTTGCATTATCGCCTTCTCCCAAACAGACAAGCGCAGGGTGATGGCAAGCGCAGGAAGAATTGCTAAGAACCTTACACCTACGATGTTTGGAACCAACTACATTATGTCATATACTTTGGGCGAACCCTTCATTTATGTGAATACGCCCTTGGGGTATTCCACAACCCGTATGTGCAACGGATTTCAACAACCCGATGCCTTGATCCCTGTAGGACCTGGCGTGGTAGTACAAATGCCCACACAACCTGTATTTAAGATCTATCCCAACCCCTTTGATTCCTACTCCATCATTGAAGCGCCCAAGGAATACGAGGATCAAGAATTAAAACTGCAACTCATAGATGCCAACGGCAAATTGGTGTACGACGAAATCATGCAAGGCGCACGCCACAAAGCAGATTATTCCACTGGACTGGCTCCGGGAACCTATTTTCTAAATATCTATCAACTCACGGGGGAATTCATACACCAAGTAAAACTCATTAAGTCATAAGCTATGAAAAGAATCTTATCCTTTGTACTATTTACTGTCGTTACAGTTGTATTCTCTTCAGCAAAAGCGCAAGCTCCAAATGGTATTAATTACCAAGCAGTCATTCGAAACAACACGGGTACCCTGATGGCTAATACCCCAACTGCGATTCGCGTAAGTATTCGTCAGACTACGGCTAACGGGACTATTGTCTATTCAGAACGTCAAAACGTAACCACCGACCAATTTGGATTGGTGAATTTTGTGATTGGAAGTGGTACCTTGTTATCGGGTAATTTTACCAATATTCCTTGGGGAAATGGCCCGTTCTTCTTGGATTTGGGCGTTGCATTTTCGGGCTTGCCTGCTCCAATAACCTACATGCCATATGGAACCCAGCAAATGATGAGCGTTCCCTATGCCTTGTATGCCAAGTCTTCGGGTAATTTAGTAAATCAATGGAAATATGGGGCAGGGGTTCCGGCAAGTAACTTGGGCTTAGTAGGTGATTATTTCCTGGATACAGCTACAGGAAATGTATACACGAAAACTAATGGAAATACATGGGTTTTAATCTCAAACATCATGGGACCACAAGGAGCGGCCGGCGCTGTGGGAGCAACTGGTCCACAGGGAATACAAGGCGTAGCGGGTCCAACAGGAGCTACTGGTTTCACCGGTCCTGCGGGAGCCACTGGTGCAACAGGAGCCACCGGACCACAAGGTCCGGCCGGCGCAGCAGGGGCTGCGGGTCCTCAAGGAATTCAAGGTCCGGCAGGGGCGAACGGTACGAATGGCACAAACGGATTAAACGCAGCAACCCTTACTACGGTTGAACCTGCAGGAGCAAACTGTGCCACAGGTGGTGTAAAATTGGAATTTGGACCTGACGTGAACGGTAACGGTTTGTTAGATGCTGGTGAAATTGTTCCCGTACTTACGCAATATGTGTGCAATGGGGCGGTTGGGGCACAAGGAATTCAAGGAGTTGCAGGAGCCAATGGGTTAAATGCCTTGATAAAGACCACCGTTGAACTCGCTGGTGCCAATTGCGTCACAGGAGGAACCAAAGTTGAAACGGGCTTAGATGCTAACAGCAATGGCATACTGGATGCTGTCGAAGTTGTGGCCGCTCAAACGACCTATGTTTGTAATGGTGCGGGGGGAGCAATTCCAAATGGAAATGCGCAAGGTCAGATGTTATACTGGAATGGAAGTGCTTGGGTGCATGTAGCTCCAGGTATTACTGGTCAAACATTAACCTTTTGTTACAACGCGCCACAATGGGGGCCTTGTTTGCCTCAAGTTACCACGCTACCGCTTACAAATATTACGGGTTATGCCGCAACTTCTGGAGTAAATGTAACAGCAACCGGCGGAAATGCTGTCACGACTGCAGGTATATGTTGGAGCACCAATCCCAACCCTACGCTTAATGACTCAGTTAATCCCAATGGATCTGTGTCAGGAACCACCAATTTAAACTTAACTAATTTATCTCCCGGAACAACATATTATATTCGAGCATTTGCCACAAATGGAGGAGGTACAGCGTATGGGAATCAGCTAACCTTTGTAACGGGAGCGGCCTTACCAACCCTAACTACCATAAACGCAACGAATATTACTTTCAATTCTGCAATCTTGGGTGGAAATGTCACCAATGATGGAGGAGCACCTGTTACAGCTCGTGGAGTTTGCTGGTCAACTACACAAAACCCAACATTAGCGAACAACAATTTAATAATAGGCTCCGGATTAGGTGCTTTTAATGACACCATAACTGGGTTATCTGGAAATACAACCTACTATGTGCGAGCCTTTGCTACCAATTCAAGTGGTACGGCATATGGGAATCAGGTGAGTTTTAATCTAAATTCACCTGCTGGGTTAAGTTGTAATTATTGTGGGCCTGCAGGCGGTCAAGATTTAACAAGCCCGCTTATGGTCAATGGAGTAATATACGCTGTTGTAAATCAACAAATATCAATGGATAGTTATAAATGTGGTTTGTCACAATATATGAGTTGTGCCAACAGCGGTTTTAATAATCCTCCTCAAACTACGGTTCATAGTTACACATGTACCAATGCCGGAAGCAATTCAATTAACCAGGTTATTTCATTTTCGCAACCGGGAATTTATTCCGTTACAGGATTTGCAGGAAGTTCTGTACAACAAAAAGTTTGCACAGTATCAATTGTTGTTAATTAAAAAATATGACCAACCCAAAATTCAAAGCCTTACTAAAAGACCCAAGCGTAAAATTTACCATTATTTTGGGTTCAGGATTTCACCGACATTTTTTGGATGAAGTTTCCATATTAAGTTCATGGGAATTACTTCTACAAACGTTAAGTCCTGAAACAAAACTTACTGGTGAATATCATCTTGATTTTGATAGAATAATAAAGGCTAAGAAAATAATTTGCGAAGATTCAAGCAAAACTGAAGAACGATTAATTAAGTGTGTTAAAGAACTTCTAGAAAAGGAACAAGAAAGGGTATTAAAAAATTGTTATAGTTCCTATCCAACATGGTTGTTCAATCCAAAACTTGTTTCAGACGTCATTTCGTTGAATTTTGATGAAGTGCCGGAGAAATTACTCGAAAAAAGGGATGGCCTTACAACTGGAAAGTTTGTTAATGATTCTAGTTATGCCAAATCGAAGAAGGATTCATATAAGTATCTATCAACTAGGTTTAAACTATTTGATTTTGGTGAAGATAAGGTGCTCCGATTTTGGCATCCGCATGGAAGTATAGAGCCGAAAGACAAGATTATACTTGGATTACACAGATATTCACACATGCTCGAAACAGCAATAAGTATTCGAAATCACCATATGAGGGCCAAAAGGAATAATACCAATGATAATACTTGGTATGATAAATTACTCTCAAATCCAGTAATTATGTTAGGTGCAGGAATGTCACCATCAGAATGGGATCTTTGGTTTGCTTTAACTTCTCGTGAAAGAACCAATACATCTAATCCTCAGATCTTCCAAATGCGCGAATGTGAATGTAAAAACGATGCCCAACACCAGTGGTTTGAGCCGCTTTTTACGGGAATTAAATTCAACCAACAATGGAAGGAATTGGAGAAATTACTTAATCGATAAAATTATGAAAAACCTATTTACCTTATGTCTACTCCTTTTCATTGGTACATTTTTTTCACAAGGGAATTTGCAGTTTAATCAGGTGTTAACTTTCACGGGAACGGTCGCCTCCAATAATGGATATGTTAATTCAGCCATCAATACAGTTCCTGCAGGAAAAGTATGGAAAATTGAACATGTTGGCGGTTCTGCTTTTTTGATGGGAAATGGAACTCAATACGGCGTGACCATTAACAATGCTACCTCAATTTGTTATTGGGGAAGTTCTCCATCGAATTATCAACTTCAAGTAAAAGAAATATGCCCTATTTGGTTAAAAGCAGGAGATAATTTAAGTTTTTATTGGTCGCAATATAATGGAACTCAAGGCTGTGATTTTGTAATATCCATCGTTGAATTCAACATAGTTCCATAAATTGACCCAAGTGAAGGGGCAATACCCCAACCCTATTCCCAAACATACCGCTCATCGTAGGCTATCTCGTATTTTTCTAGAAAATTTTTGTATTCGGTTTTAAATGCTTTTTTACGGTGGTGTTCCTTTTGGTTTGCGATATATTGGATAACACGCTCAACCTCCGCAGGATTCACGGAAAATGCGCCGTAGCCGTTTTGCCATGAGAAATTGGAATAGGCCGCACCTTTGGTTTTCATCCATTTGGAAGAATGGGATTTAAGTTCTTCCAGCAATTTCATTAAGGGTACCTTTTTGGACAGCATGCACAGGATATGAATGTGGTCGGTGTAACCTCCGACCTTGATCACGTGGCATTCGAGATTATTGCAGATGCCGCCGAGATAGCTGTATAGTTCCTCTTCTATTGATTCTTGTATTAAAGGTTGCCGGTACTTCGTACTGAACACGATGTGCAGGTAATTTTTTACGAGTGATTGTCCCATTTGATTAAGGTATTACGCCCCTTCAGGGCTAACATTAGATGATTCGTTTATGTCCGATGGCTAAACGCCATCGGTTAAAGAGCTCGCCCTTTCAGGGCTAACCTAAAACGCGTACAAATTATAAATAGTATAAATATTTGCAACCTAGCCCCGAAGGGGCATAATCCCCTAGCCCCGAAGGGGCGAAATCCGTTAGCCCTGAAGGGGCGAAATCCCCTAGCCCTGAAGGGGCGAAATCCCCTAGCCCTGAAGGGGCGAAATCCGTTAGCCCTGAAGGGGCGCAATACCATTCCACCGAAGGGGCGAGATAATTCGTAACCCATCAAAGAATTTAATGCAACGGGAGATAAAATGAAAAAGGGTATTTCTACCTGCTATCTATTCTTTCCCAGCAACGTAATCACTTAGGTATAAAAATGGCTCATTCAGCGTTCCGTCCAAGGTGGTTTCTGATGCCCTGTATATGATTTGATCGGGATCTTCGCCAAGTAAACGCGGAAATACATGCTTCAATAATTCACTTCCAAAATCCTCCGATGCATCTTTCGGAAGTTCACACGGTAAATTGTCTACCGCCATAACGGCCACGGCTTCAGGTAAGCTAAAATCACATTCCTTGTTGGTACTCGGATTCCATCCATAAATGGAATTCCCAATTTTTGAGGGACGTATCGTACACGCGATTGGACCCGCGATGTCACAAGAGATGTCTGCAACGACCTTTAAACGATTATGTTGGATAAAGTCTTGCTGCGTCAGTAAAACCGGTGCTTTATTATCCCAATAATGGCATGGGATATACATGTCGGAACTCGCCGCGTATTGAGTTAATATCGAGGTATAATCAGATGGATTTGCATAAAATGCAGCCTTGTCAAAACCACCCGCTTGGTTACGGTAATAATCTGCTGCTTCTAATTGACAATAAACAGGTTCATTGAATGTTTGCGTTAGGTATTCTTCGGGACTTACTTCCTTGATGGGTAATAAATCGATGATTTCTTTCGC
The DNA here is from genome assembly GCA_040383285.1 of Crocinitomicaceae bacterium. GTDB lineage: Bacteria > Bacteroidota > Bacteroidia > Flavobacteriales_D > Crocinitomicaceae > UBA952. Next base: position 9,615 of record JBEIDV010000058.1, read on the forward strand.
ACCATGTCCAACACGACCAAAACCAGTTACCAAACACCTGAAATTGGTTGGAAGTACTACCTTTTTCAATTCTTCTTCAACTTCTTTACGATCATGGCATTCATGCGCTGGTTTTAAGGAATAGGCTCCATGCTTTAATCCATAGGTCAGAAATCCATTATAGCATCCAACAATTCCGGCATAACGACCAAAGCCAATTAAGCGCGTACGGTATTTATCTTTGATCACCTCGTAATCGATAAGCCGAATCTTTTGATCCAGAATAGATTGCAGTA
>JBEIDV010000059.1:0-9847 GCA_040383285.1 Crocinitomicaceae bacterium
CGCATGTATTTTTGCATTCCGGGAGATTCATATTGAAATATACCTACCGTTTCACCGCGTTGAAAGAGCTTATAGGTGAGTTCATCATCAATTGGAAATTGATCCGGATCAAGGTCTATCCCCCGATTCTCCTTGATGATTCGTACCGCATCCTTAATTAAGGTAAGGGTTTTCAAGCCAAGGAAATCCATTTTAAGTAAGCCTGCGGATTCTGCTACGGAGTTGTCAAATTGGGTGCATACCATGACAGAATCCTTCGCGGTGGCCACTGGAACGAAATTCGTAATGTCATCGGGCGTAATGATCACGCCACAGGCGTGGATCCCGGTATTTCGAACTGACCCTTCGATTGCTTTAGCCTGTCGCAACACATCGGATGCAGGACCTTGTCCTTGGAATATTCTACGCAATTCTTTGGCATTATTCAATGCTTCCTGATTATTTTTCAATGCATCAGCTAGCGCAGGCTCTTCTAAATCGAACAATTTTTTCAGTGAAATATCAGGTACTAATTTAGCTAAGCGGTCCGCTTCCGGCAGGGGTAAATCCAAAACCCGTGCGGTATCTCGAATGGCTGATTTTGCTGCCATGGTACCATAGGTAATGATTTGCGCCACTTGATTTGCGCCATATTTATTAATCACATAATCAATAACTCTTCCCCTTCCTTCATCATCAAAATCGATATCAATATCGGGCATTGAAATCCGATCTGGGTTTAAGAAACGCTCAAAGAGGAGATCATACTTAATCGGATCCACGTTGGTAATCCCAATGCAATATGCTACGGCCGACCCTGCGGCCGATCCCCGTCCAGGACCTACGGAAACCCCCATGTCGCGTGCCGCATTACAGAAATCTTGAACAATCAGAAAGTACCCTGGATACCCGGTATTTTCAATGGTTTTTAACTCAAAATCCAAGCGCTCTTTAAGTTCCTCACTGATTTCGCCATAGCGCTTTAACGCGCCCTGATAGGTTAAGTGCTTTAAAAAGCCATTTTCACCATTTTTTGTACCGTTTATATCGTCACTTGGATCAATAAATTCTTCTGGGATTTCGAATTTTGGAAGTAGTACATCGCGCGACAAGGTATAGGCTTCGCATTTCTCAATAATCTCGGAAATCGTTAGAATAGCTCCAGGCAAATCCGCAAACAAGCGCTTCATTTGTTCGGGGGTCTTGAAATAAAACTCATCATTTTCAAACCCGTGACGATACCCTCTTCCGCGACCAATGGGTGTAGACATCAACTCACCATCTCTTACACACAACAAGACATCGTGCGCATTAGCATCACCTTGGTTCACGTAATAACTGTTGTTTGTAGCCACTAATTTCACGTCGTGCGCCTTCGAAAAACGAATTAATACCTCATTCGCATGGTCTTCCGCCTCTAATTGATGTCGATTGATTTCCAAATAGAAGTCTTCATTAAACACAGATTTCCACCACAACAAGGCGCTTTCTGCTTGTGCTTCGCCTACATTCAAGATGAGGGACGTGATTTCACCATCAAGTCCACCGGATAATACAATTAAGTCGTTGGAATATTGTTCCACCAAGGCTTTATCAATTCTCGGAAGGTAATAGAATCCGTTGGTATAGGCGAGGGACGATAATTTTATCAGGTTTTGATATCCGTTTTTATTTTTTGCAAGGAATACCATTTTGTACCCCACGTCCTTGGTGTCTCGATTTTTATGATCAACGCATACATTAAATTCGCAGCCAATAATTGGAAGTATAGGTCGTTTTGTAAAGGGTGAACCATTCTCTTCAGCCTCCGCTTTCTCCTGCATTATTTTTGCATTATGGTCACTCAATACCTTTTCAAATTGAAACGCTGCCATCATATTGCCATTATCGGTCAAGGCCAATGCAGGTAAATCTAATTCGATGGCTTTGTTAATCAGTGATTTAATCTCAGCCGTAGATTGCAACAAGGTGAATTGTGAATGGACATGCAAATGGGTAAACGGAGCATCTTCCAATTCAACAGGTAACTCCGTAGTGTCTGTACGCTGCGTTTTATCAGATTGCTTTAAGGCTTTACTGGCCTCCTTTAGGTTTTGATGCTCAAGTCCGACCAAGGCGATGGGACTTGGATTTGCTTGTTTAAATCGCAAACCATATCCTTCATCCGTTTGAAGGCGTTCCGGTGAATAATGATCGCGCCGAATTAATTCAAGAAAACAACGCGTAGTTGCCTCCACATCCGCCGTAGCGTTATGTGCTTCATTGAAGGACTCCTGAAACAGAAATCCATAAAGCTCAGTGAGCGTAGGTAATTTAAACCGTCCGCCTTTACCTCCGGTCAATTGGACGAGTGCGGCACTATCCTCCGTACACGTATCTAACACCGGCATAGTTTCCAAGGGGGATTCCATGTCCATGCGGACAAACTCACACCCCATCACATTGACATCAAATTTCAAGTTATGTCCAACAATGAACTTCGCTTGCTTTAGGTCATACAAAAATTCAGCGATCACCTCATCGAGTTCTCGTCCAACATAGCTTGCTAGGGCCGTAGAAATTCCATGAACTTTTTCAGAATCAAACGGAATGGTAAAGCCATTCGGTTTAATGATAGCGGCATTGTGCTTAATTAATTTACCGGATTCATCATGCAATTGCCAAGCTAATTGAACCACACGAGGCCAGTTATCCGTATCAGTTATTGGAGCCTTGAAATTACGCGGTAAACCGGTGGTTTCCGTATCAAAAATTAAGTACATACAGGTGAAATTTGCGAACCTTAAAGGTACTAAGTTTTTTAGGTGGATTCGCCGTTGTTGAAAACTAAACTTGGGATTAATCTAAGCTAACTTCCACATCCCAATTGGCGCGCACTTTAGGGATTTTAGTGTAGCGTTGAACCGGTTCCGCAGCCTCTTTTGTTTCTGGACGAATGGCATCCCATACTCCGTTTCCATTGAGGTCATCAATCAACACCACGTGATATTCACCAGGCAGCAAGTGCTCAAAGGAATCTTGGTTTTTTGCACCCGGCAAATAATATGAGCTCGCCACTGTTTTCCCATCCTTTTCCAACAAAAGAAGTTTACCGGACGGATTATTCTTAAAGTTGATAATCAAGGAACCCAATTCCGCCTCGCCAAAACAAACCAAGTCAAGGGTCGTTGGTGGCACCTTAGTGCCGTTAAGCCCCTGAATGGCTTGTGTTCCGATGGATAATTTCAGCTTTCCTGCTGTCCAAGTTTGTGGAACAAGTTGGATTCGGTTATGATCAACCAAAACCGATTGAATAGGCACCTTGGTAGAATCTGCGCGCATCAATTGAATGGACTTGAGATCAATCATTGAATCGAGAAAGGCATTGCACGTTAAAATTATGGAGGGCCCAACGATGGGTTGAATGCCTTGGAATTTAATAGGCATGGCCTTTTCTTTCGCTGTGTAAAGTAAAGAAACCGAATCTAATGGCGTGGAAACCACCAAGGCTCCTGGTTCGAATTGACTGAGGCTAATCGCTACGGAATCCCTATCTACTCGATATATAGGCGCTTGTTGGCCATTAACACGCACATCACGCAATGCAATTTCTTCTGGGAGGTGACCTACTAACAATCCAGGAGGCAACACTTTAAACGAGTGCATGCGATTTAATTCGCGGGGCCTTGAAAGCAGAAGCGCCAAGGAGTCATTGGTTGGAATACCGGACTCAAAACGGAGGTCTTGCGGTTCATTCACATCAATTAAACCGTTTCGATTTAAATCCAAAAAGGCTTTCACATAAAAAGAATCTACCGGTAAATACGCCAAACTTGCCCAACCTTCTTCGTTGCTTTTTGTGAGGTAACGGGGTTTCGCACTGGTATCTGAAGCATATAAGCCTACGGTTACACCTGTCATGGATTTCTTTGAATAAGCATCACCAATTCGATAGACTTGTTTTGCAGAATCTAAGGTTGAACCCGTCGCAAAAACAAATTGATAAACCGAGTCATTGCCTTCTGAAATATCTTTTACTCCTCCGTCAATGTATAAACTGTATGTGGTATTGGGATTCAAGTCCCCTTTCAGCGTAACTAACACCGTTTTTTTTGCCAACACCACAGTAATTTTTGCATCTGCAGGTTCAAGACGAAATGTTTCAATGGGATTTTTTAATTCTATAAACTCATCGAATTGCAAGCGAATGAGTGTCGGATTGGTATTCAATGCGCCCATGCTTGGCGTGCTTGAAATTATTTCCGGCGCTTTTACATCACGTCCACCGCCACTGAGTGTACCCACTTGAGCACAACCAACTAACAAGAGCAGAGAAATTCCTAATAATATGCGCTGAACCATTCGAGGATCTTTTCTAACTGAATTTTATCGACCTCGTCAAAGGTAGCAAATTCATCACTATCCACATCAAGCACCGCAACAAGCACTCCCGCTTTAAAAAGGGGAACAACAATCTCACTCTTTGATTGATCACTGCACGCAATGTGTCCTGGAAATTCATGGACATTGGGCACGACGAACGTTCGTTCTTCTACCCACGTGGCACCACAAACGCCCTGTCCTTTTTTAATACGTGTACAAGCGATTGGTCCCTGAAACGGCCCCAATACTAATTCATCGGCCTGTACCCGATAAAATCCAACCCAAAAAAAACCAAAGGTTTGTTTCAAGGCCGCCACCAAGTTGGACATGTTGGCTACGTTATCCACCCGTTCATCCATTAAGGCAGGCAATTGCTGCAATAAGGTTTGGTATTTATCGTTTTTTTCGCCGCCGCTGATAATTAATTGTTCAGACATGGCACAAAATTCCAATAATTAATCGTAATTCGCAATTAAATTCACTTTTGTAATGGACGCAATACATATTGAAAAAATCCTCTTTTTGGATATTGAAACGGTACCACAAACGTACAACTACCAAGACCTTGATGAAGCTGCTCGAACCTTATTCGAGGGGAAAAATCGGATGAAAATCACCGAAGAAAAACCGGGAGAATTGGTCTACAAAGACCTCGGGGGCATTCAATCTGAATTCGGAAAAATAATTTGCATTTCTGTGGGTATGGTAAAAGACAGCAGCACAGGAAGAACGATTCGAGTTAAATCGTTTGCGCATGACGACGAATACACCCTATTAAGTCAATTCAAACGCTTGTTAGACGACCATTACAAAAACGCCATCTTGTGCGGACATAATGCGAAAGAATTTGACTTTCCATATATCTGTAGAAGAATGTTGATTAATGGGATATCACTCCCCTTAGCCCTTGATATAGCGGGTAAAAAACCTTGGGAAATCCGTCACTTAGACACCATGGAGCTTTGGAAATTCGGAGATTACAAAGCATACACAGGGTTAGCGCTGTTGTGTCATGTGTTTGGGATTCCTACGCCAAAGGATGATATTACTGGGGCCGATGTAGCTCGGGTATATTACGAAGACAAGGATTTAGAACGCATTGCCGTGTACTGTGAAAAGGATGTTATTGCCTTGATTCAGGTTTACCTGAAAATGCACTTAGAACCTTTAGTTTCCGAGGGAAACATCACCCACGTGCCGCTAAACCCTCAAGGATAATTATCGATTTCAACGCCGCTGTTTCGGTCCGTAACCTCGCGTCTCCCAAGGTAACGGGTCGATAGCTTGCCTTCAAGGTCGCTTTAACCTCATCCGGTGTAAAATCTCCTTCTGGACCAATCAGCATTCGAAAGGGTCCACTCGCATCAACTTGATCACGAGGCAAGGCATCATCACAATGTCCTACCCAGCCCCCCGGATGTTTCGTTAAAAAATCGTTCAAGGGCATCGGTGCATCCAGAATAGGTAAATACACCCGTTTGGATTGTTTCATGGCCGATACCGCAATTTTATGAATGCGCTCCATATTCACCTTGGTGCGCTCTGAACGTTTGGTTAAAATAAATGTAAACTGGGTGCATCCCAATTCGGTACCTTTTTCTACCAGCCATTCTATACGGTCCATATTCTTTGTTGGTGCAACCGCCAAATGAACCGAAACGGTAGGTTCCTCAAAGCAATAATTAAGCACCTTGGCTGTGCATTTTTTGGGATGCGCGTCGAGTATAGCTGCAGTATATAGCCCACCTTTCCCATCCAAAACCTGAATTTCATCACCCGGTTGTTTTCTCAACACACGAATGCAATGTGAAGATTCTTCTTCGGTTAGTAAAACGGTTTCTGCAGAAGGTAAAAGATTGGGTACGTAAAACATCTTAGGCAATTAATTGAATAACCAACTCTCGCAGTAGGGTATCACTTACCTCGCTCGTACTGCCTACCCCTTTAGATTTTAAATCATATTGATACAGCAGCTCAATATTTTCAGCGACTTTTTTGGGATTATAATGGTTCCTGCTATTCATGAGTTCACCGGCAACGAAGGCATGCACATTGATTGCCTTTGCGATTCCTTCTCTGCTCTTGTCTTGAATGAAATGAATGCGCATCAACTGGGAGAAAAACTTAAACAGAATCCCAATTACCGGAACCAATTCACCAGCCTTCGGATTGGCCTCGAAATACTTAACAATTTTAAGGGCTTTAACCATATCCCTTGCTCCAACTGCATTATTTAATTCAAAAATATTGTACTCTTTAGAAATCCCAATGTGCTTTTCAACGAGGGCCTCATCTATTTTTTGACCTTCAGGCAGTACAATCGCTAATTTATCAATCTCATTAGAGATTCTTGATAAATCATTTCCAATGGACTCGGCAAGAATATGCGGGACTTTCGATGTATGCGTAAAGCCTTTTGAACTCAAGAGGGAAGTAATCCATTCCGGAAGCTGATAATCCCTAATTTTTTCGGCCTTAAAAACCACCCCTTTTTGCTGCGCAAGTTTCGCGAATTTAGTGCGCGAGTCAACGGATTTATATTTATGTGCAATGACAAAAACCGTACTTGGAACAGGTTCGTTTAGGTAGCTTTCTAATTCTAACAATTGCTTGAATTCCTGTGCTTCTTTTAAAATAACCAGTCGGCGTTCAGCCATCATGGGATATTGCTTGAGTACACCAAGTAAACTCAATAAATCGGCCTCTTTTCCATAAATTACTTGTTGGTTAAAATCACGTTCATGGGGTTCAAGTGCCGTGTCTTCAAACAAATCCACCAATTTATCAATATAAAAGGATTCATCTCCATGCAGTACATAGATTGGCTCAAATTCCTTGGCTTTAATTTTCTTTTGTAAGGCTTTAAAATCCATTAGCTATGTTTTTCCCAACGTTGAACCAACTCAATTAAGGTATTCACGGCCGCTTGCATATCCTGAACTACCACATATTCTTGTCGAGAATGAATGGCCATTTCTCCTGTAAATATATTCGGACAAGGTAAGCCCATAAAGGATAAGCGCGAACCATCTGTACCACCACGGATGATGGAACGTTTTGGGGTGATACCCGCCTTTTCCATGGCTTCCACAGCATAGTCAGTTACAAATGGACAATCGGTTAATATTTCTTTCATATTTCGGTATTGTTCCACACGCTCATGCGCCATACGCGCGCCAGGATAGTTGGAAAGCACCTCATTCGCTATGGCCACTAATTGATCTGCATACTCCGTGAGCTTAGCCGTAATGTGATCCCTTAAAATAAAAGATACCGTAGCGGACTCGAGGCTTCCTGCAATGGATGTGGGATGAACAAATCCTTCGCGGTGGCTTGTGGTTTCAGGAGACCATCGATCGCTTGGCAAGGCCGCAACGAAATCGCTCGCTATTTTGATGGCATGTTGCATTTTACCTTTAGCATATCCCGGGTGAGCGCTTACACCAGTGAAGGTGAAAGTCATGGAATCGGCAGAAAATGTTTCATCTTCCACTTCACCCAAGGGACCCCCATCCAGTGTATAGCCATAATCTGCACCGAGTTTATCCATGTCCAGATGCTCTACGCCACGGCCAACTTCCTCATCCGGTGTAAATAGAATACGAATTTTACCGTGTGGAATGTCAGGATGTGTCAACAGATGTTTTCCAAGTTCCATAATGATGGTAACGCCTGCTTTATCATCAGCACCCAACAAGGTTAAGCCAGAAGCGGTAATTACATCTTGGCCGATTTTACCGTTTAAATAGGGTTGATTTTCTACTGTAATTATTTGAGTCGTATCATCTGGCAAGGTGATTGGCGACCCATTCCAAGCGCGATGAAGGATTGGTTTCACATCTTTTCCGCTGCAATCTGGTGCGGTATCCATGTGTGAACAGAAACAAATGGTTGGTAGGTTTTGATTTGGGGAATTTGACGGAATGGTTGCAAACACATAGCCCCACTGGTCCATTTCTACATCAGATGCGCCCATCTCAATAAGTTCTTGGGTCAGTAAGCGGCCTAAGTCTTTTTGTTTTTCGGAGGAAGGGAAACTGCTTGAGTTTGGATCTGCTTCCGTATCGATGCGCGCATATCGCATGAAGCGATCCGCTAATTCTTGTGAAAAATGCATGGTGAATGTCTTTCTACGAAAGTACAGAATTCACTTCGGATGAAAAACGGGAAAAGGAAGAAAAGCCTTAAATTTTATTCACAGCATGGAGGTGCTCTAAAAACTGCTTAAAGGCTAGCGAACGATGCGAGATGCTGTTTTTTTCAGCGGTAGAAACTTCCGCAAAACTTTTATTCCATCCGATGGGTTGAAAAATAGGGTCATAACCAAAGCCCTGATCCCCTCTAAAATCAGTGAGGATAGTCCCTTTAACCATGCCTTCAAAATACCGTGGTTCGGTTCCATCTACATAGGCAATTACGGTGCGAAACTGCGCATCTCTATTAGGGGTATGGTCAAGCAGGGAAAGTAATTTTTCGCTGTTGGCTCGGTCATTTTTATCAGGACCCGCAAAACGCGCTGAATGCACGCCAGGTTTACCGTTTAAAAACGCAACCTCTAAGCCTGAATCATCCGCAAAGCATGGAATCCCCGTGTGTTCAAAGATTGCAATTGCTTTGAGTAGGGCATTTCCCTCCAGGGTCTCTGCTGTTTCTGGAATTTCTTCGGTGAACTGAATATCATTGAGACTCAGTAATTCAAATCCCGTAGGCAACAAGGCTCGGATTTCGGCAGCTTTGTGTTCGTTTTGTGTTGCGAAAAGTAATTTCATAGGGTAAAAAGTGAGCGGTATTTTTCTTGATTGGCTTGAACAGAAAAACGGTCCCGAATGCATGCTTGCGCATTAGCTCCGAGCATTCTTCCACGGGATGGATCAGAAAGCAAGGCATTCATAAATTCAAACCAATCTTCCGTGGTTTGGGCGATAAATCCATCTTGACCATGTGTTATAATCGACGAATTCACCCCCACATTAGCGGCGATGGTAGGAATCCCAAGCGCCATATATTGCAAGGCCTTAAATCCACATTTCCCCTTAGCCCATTCCGTATCCTCAAGGGGCATAACCCCCATTGAAAACTGACTTAAGTCTTCAATTTCGGTGGATTTATTCCAGCGCACAAACCGCAAATTTGGAATGGGAAAAGATGGCGGCTCATTGGAAATCACTACAAATTCAAAGGCATGAACTGCCGCTAATTTTTCTAAGGCTGGAACGATTGGTTTTAAATAATCCACAGTAGTATGCGTTCCGGTCCAACCAATGATTGGAACAGTAGAACGCGTAGGATCCGCATGTAACGCATGATAATCCATGTCAATGGTAGTGGGAATAACATCCACACGTGCATTATACCTTAACGCATATGAAGCTAAAAATTCATTACCAACAGAAACTCGATATGCCCAACGAATAATGAATTTTACTTTCCAATACGCTTTCAAGCGGTGAATGAACCGATGTTGTTTGCTGTAATTTGGCAACCAAATGGCATCATCAAAATCATA
>JBEIDV010000060.1:0-9804 GCA_040383285.1 Crocinitomicaceae bacterium
CGCGAAAGACGCCCTTGATACCCATGGATTCGGGATGTCTTCCGTACGATTTATTTGTGGTACCCAAGATATTCATAAAACCCTTGAGCGTAAAATTGCAGAATTTTATGGTACAGAAGACACCATTTTATATGCTGCAGCCTTTGATGCCAATGGCGGTGTTTTTGAGCCTTTGTTTTCTGAGGAAGATGCGATTATAAGCGATGAGTTGAATCATGCTTCAATTATCGATGGAGTGAGATTATGTAAGGCTCAACGCTATCGGTATCGGCATTCCAATATGGAAGACCTCGAAGAGCAGTTAAAAAAGGCACAAGCCCAACGGTTTCGAATTATTGTAACCGATGGCGTATTTTCTATGGATGGAGATTTAGCTAAAATGGATGAAATTTGTGCCTTGGCAGAAAAATATGATGCCCTCGTAATGACAGATGAATGCCACTCGGCCGGATTTATTGGTAAAACCGGACGGGGTGTTCCCGAACATTTTGGTGTTCAACACAAGGTGGATATCGTTACCGGAACCTTGGGTAAAGCCTTAGGTGGTGCGATGGGTGGATATACCACCGGTAAAAAGGAAATCATTGAAATGTTACGCCAGCGTTCTCGACCGTACTTGTTTTCCAATTCACTTGCGCCTTCCATTGTTGGGGCAAGCATCAAGGTATTTGATTTATTAAGCAGTACCACAACCTTGCGTGATCGTTTAGAAGAAAATACGCTGTATTTTAAAGAACACATTAAGGCGGCTGGATTCGATATTAAACCGGGTGATTCTCCGATTGTTCCGATCATGTTATATGACGCGGCCTTATCTCAGCAATTTGCAAATGAATTGTTGAATGAAGGTGTCTATGCCATCGGATTCTTTTATCCAGTAGTCGCTAAAGGACAGGCACGTATTAGAACCCAAATATCTGCTGCCCATACCAAGGAAGATTTGGATAAGGCAATTGCGGCGTTTATAAAGGTTGGTAAAAATCTAAATGTAATTTAATCGAATTGAAGAGTTATCGCCTCTTACTGTTTTTTTTCTTATTTGCTTTTATTGGGCAACTTGGAGTCACCTATTCAGTGAATAAAAAATCTTCCATAGAATGGAGTGATGCCGATGATGACTCGAGTGATACAGAAGATGATTCCAACGATTCAGAAGGTAGTGAAGAAGAAAGCGATTTTATGACATACTCCCTCATGACATTTAATTGCGCCTTTGATAGTTGGAAACATACACTCAGGAACCATTCCAATTGGGATCCCCTTTCTTTGAACCAATCTGATTTATTGTTCTCGATTGATCATCCTCCAGAAATAAGCTGAAGCACTGTTTTTTGTCTTATTTAGTAATCAAATCGAACGTATTCTTGTGAAAAATCTGTTTAACTCATGGAGAGAAGATCTCCCCGCTAGTATTGTTGTATTTTTTGTTGCCCTCCCCTTATGTTTAGGGATTGGATTGGCTTCAACAACGGTTGAAGGGTTTAATCCCATTCCTATTTCCGGGTTGATTGCTGGAATTATAGGTGGAGTAGTTGTTGGGCTAATAAGTAATTCCCGACTTGGGGTTTCTGGTCCGGCTGCAGGATTAATAACCGTAGTTATTTCTTCAATATCGGTATTGGGTTCTTTTAATGCATTCCTTTTAGCTATGGTTTTGGCAGGAATATTTCAATTAATTTTCGCACTACTTAAGGCTGGCATTGTTGCGAATTATTTGCCATCGGGAGTAATTAAAGGGATGCTTGCCGCGATTGGCATTACCCTTATTTTAAAAGAAATTCCTCACCTGATTGGATATGATAAAGATTATGTGGGCGATGAGGCTTTTTTGCAACAGGATGGTCATAATACAGTATCAGAAATACTATATGCCATTAAAGCCTTAGATCCAGGAATTGCAATTATTGGGTTGGTTTCTTTGGGGTTGATTATACTGTTTGAACAACCAAAACTAAAGAAATCTATGATGTTTAAGTATATTCCGTCTATGCTTTGGGTTATCATAATCGGAACGTTAATCAATGTGGTGTTAACGGCTACGGGACATGATTTACACATTGCAAAAGAACATTTGGTTCAGATTCCACAATTAACTTCATGGAAGGCAATTCAGTTACAAATGCATTTCCCGGATTTCTCATTCATTACAAATCCAAAGGTTTACCTGGTAGCGCTAACCATTGCTGCCGTAGCGAGTTTAGAAACTTTACTGAGTGTAGAAGCTATTGATCGCTTAGATCCAGAAAAAGCCATCACGAATCCAAACCGGGAGTTGGCCGCACAGGGAATTGGTAATACCATCGCCGGACTGCTTGGGGGAATCCCAGTAACCCAAGTAATCGTGCGTTCCACAGCAAATTTGAATGGCGGTGCAAAATCTAAAATGTCAGCGGTTTATCATGGCTTTTGGTTGGTGGTAGCCATCCTACTTATAGCACCAATCTTGAATTTAATTCCCTTGGCTACGCTCGCAGCAATATTAATTACAGTAGGTTATAAGCTTACAAATTTAAAACTGATAAAAGCCCAATTTGCGAAAGGTTGGGATCAGTTTATTCCGTTCATCACTACGATTGTCGCTATTTTATTCACTGATTTACTTAAAGGGATCGGAATAGGATTAGTAATAGCAATTTTCTACATTATCAAACGAAATTTTAAAGGAAATCACGAGGTTATCACGACAGCACATGGTGTTGAGATTGTACTTGGTGAGAATGTTAATTTTCTTAATATTGCAAGTATAAAAAACACCTTAATGAATTTACCTGAAGGTGCGCATGTAATCATTAACTCGTCAAGAAGTAAATCGTTAGATTATGATATTCAGGAATTGTTGTCGGATTTTATTGCCATTACATCAAAAACAAAAAATATTACGGTGTCCCATGATGGGCAACATTTAATTAAATAAACATGGAAACTTATTATAATAGCCTATTAGAAAACAATAAAAAATGGGTCGCTGATAAATTAAAGGAAGACCCGGATTTTTTTAATAAACTTGCTCATGGACAGAAACCACCTGTCTTGTGGATTGGTTGCTCGGATTCTCGAGTACCCGCTAATGAGATTATTGGTGCCCCTCCCGGAGAGGTTTTTGTCCACAGAAACATCGCGAATATGGTGGTTCACTCTGACATGAATTTATTGTCAGTATTGGATTACGCCGTGAATGTATTAGAAGTAAAACACATTATCGTTTGCGGACATTATGGGTGTGGTGGGGTTCAAACGGCTATGACCAATGCCCATGTGGGTTTAATTGATAACTGGATTCGTCACATCAAAGATGTGTACCGCATGAATTATGAAGAATTGCATGTAATTCAAGAACCAAAGGCTCGTGTGGATCGATTTGTAGAGCTTAATGTTTTTGAACAGGTGTGTAATTTGGCGAAAACATCTATCGTACAAGGGGCGTGGGAGCGAAGATCAGATTTACATTTACACGGGTGGGTATATGATGTAGCTGATGGCCTAATTAAGGATTTAGATGTTACCCTAATGAATAACTCAACCCTTCAAAACGTATACAAACTAGATATTTAGTGTGAAATCTCACCGATTTCACTTGGATTATGTTTGTGTTTGAACAACACCGCAAATAGAATAGCAACCACCAAGGCATAGGCAGCAAATGATAACCATATAGGTTCCCATTGTTGTATCATAATCGCTTTAGAAAGTGTTCCATCAGCATTAATGGTATTGCCTTTTAGAAGTTCTTTTAACATGGGGTGGTCCTGTTTAACTTCATAGTAGCTTGCCACCTCACTAACTTTAGTTAACGATTTTGTAAAAAATGCATCAATCATACGTCCGCTAACAGCACTCCCTAAAATAGCGCCGAATCCGTTGGTCATCATCATAAATAATCCTTGAGCGGAAGATCGTTTATCTGCAGATACGGACGAGTTTACAAATAGCGAACCGGATATATTGAAAAAGTCAAAGGCCATTCCATAAACAACACAAGACAACAAAATCATCCAGAGTAAATCTCCTGGATTTCCGTAGGCAAATAATCCAAAGCGTAAGACCCAAGCAATCATACTCATTAACATCACCTGCTTTATTCCAAATCGTCGCAAAAAGAATGGAATCGCAAGGATAAACAAGGTTTCGGAAATTTGAGAGATGGACATGATCACGGTAGAATGCTTCACGGCAAATGTGTTTGCATATTTAGGAAACGCCTCAAACGTACTCAAATAGGTATCGCCATACATGTTGGTTAATTGAAGCGCGCCTCCCAACATTAAGGAGAACAAAAAGAAGATGAACATTTTATAATTGAGCATCAATTTAAATGCATCTAACCCTAGGATTTGAATGAGGTTTTTTCCTTCGTTGGACCCGCCTTTGGGCGCGCATTTTGGTAGCATAAATGAAAATATGGCCAAGCCAAACGATGCGATGGCACTGATGTAAAATTGATTGGCAGAGGCACTATTTCCGGTTAGGTCTGTTACCCACATCGCAATGATAAATCCAACCGTTCCAAACACACGAATAGGAGGGAAGGTCTTCATCGGATCCAGGTTGAATTGCCCTAAAATATTATAAGAAACCGCATTCGATAATGCAATCGTAGGCATATAAAAAATCATGGCAATTAAGGTAATCCAAAAAAACATGCCAGGGTCTTGAACCATGGGAAGGCTCGCTACTGCGATCCCACTCAATAAATGCAGTATGCCCAGCAAGCGCTCTGCATTGATCCATTTATCGGCAACAATTCCCATGAGACTGGGCATGAAGATCGAAGAAATACCCATGGTTGTAAAAATGGCTCCAAATTCTGTGAACGACCATTTCATGGTGATGGTGCAATATTTCCCCACCGTGATTAACCACGCACCCCAAACAAAATATTGAAGAAAGCTAAGTGTGGTTAATTGAAGTTTTATCGAGTTGTTTTGTGAAGGTAAGCCAAGTGTTTCCATGGCTTGAAGATACTATTTTTTTCGCTTATTGATTTCGTCGCGGATTTTTGTCGCTAATTCATATTCCTCGTTTTCTAAGGCTTCTTTCAATTGTAATTCAAGGTCTTCGATGCTTGTTTCTGAGATTTCTGACTCAAATTCAAATTCTTCTTCATCATCATTCAATGCGTCAGTTGACTCCTCCGAATTGGTAAATCCTTCACTAATGTTGTTTACTTCATTCAACACGTGAACAGTGGTGTAGATGGGAACATTAAACCGAACGGCAATTGCTACTGCATCTGATGAGCGGGAATCAATATCTTCTGGTATTCCATCTTCACCGATTAGTGTGATTTTCGCAATAAAAAGTCCTTCCCTGAATTGGTGAATTACTACTTCTTTTACACTAATATTAAACGCACTGAAAATCGGTTTAAACAAATCATGTGTCATGGGACGGTTTGGACTCATTTTCTCCAATTCAACAGCGATTGCCTGCGCTTCAAAACTACCAATTACAATTGGCATTTGTCGATTTCCATGAATTTCTTTGAGGTGCAGCACATACGAACCGGAGTGCGTCTGGCTATATTCAATTCCAGTGATTTCCAGCTGAACCTTTTCCATGGTAGTTCGCTAATTAGTTAGCCGCTTTGAATTTATTAATTGCTTCTGTAAGTTTAGGAATTACCTCAAAGGCATCTCCAACCACACCATAATCTGCGGCTTTAAAAAATGGTGCCTCCGCATCGGTATTTACTACTACGATAACTTTTGAACCATTGACGCCTGCCAAATGCTGTATAGCACCTGAGATCCCAACCGCAATATATAGGTTTGGACGTATTGCAACACCAGTTTGTCCTACGTGTTCGTGGTGAGGTCTCCAGCCGATATCAGCTACTGGTCTAGAGCATGCGGTGGCAGCCCCTAATGAACTTGCTAATGATTCGATCATACCCCAATGTTCTGGTCCTTTCAATCCGCGCCCGGCAGAAACTACAAGTTCCGCTTCAGGCAATGGAATGGCTCCTTCTGGTTTTTTAACAGAAAGAACACGTACGGTCGATGCACCCATGTCTTCTGTGACTTCATTCACAGCGCAAGAGGCCCCAAGTTCTTCCGGAGCAATACTATTTGGTAATAACGAAATAATTCGTTGTGTAGAATGTGCTTTAACAAATCCGAACGCCTTTCCTGAAAACACGTTTACTTTGATAGACCCATCGGCTTCAGGCAGTGCAACTGCTCCGGCGATTAATCCAGCTTTTAAACGAACGGAAAGACGAGGAGCGATGGCTTTTCCATTGAAATCATTGCTGAAGATGATGTTATCAGCTCCTGCTGCTTGAGAAGCTATCCAAGCTGCAATCTGTTGATCATCATTGCCCGTAATTCCACGGTTAATCACCACCTCATTTGCACCATATGTACCGAGGTTAGCAAGTAAATCTGCCGACATTTTCCCCGTCGCTAAAACGGTAACGGTGCCACCTAATTTCTTAGCATAGGTTACTACTTCAAATGCCGCTTTTCCTAAGTGGCCATTCCCATTGATATATACTAAATTTCTCATGGTTTAAATAACTTTTGCTTCGTTGTGTAACAAGGATACAAGTTCATCCATGTTGTTTGGATCGATAAGTTTAACACTAGATTTTGCTTGTGGACTTGCAAATGTTACATAGCTTGTTAAGGCTTCGCTAACAGTTGGAGCCAATACTTGTAACGGTTTTGTCCGTGCGGCCATGATTCCTCGCATGTTTGGAATTCGTTGTTCCGCCATGCCTTTTGCACATGAAACAACCACTGGGAGCGACACTTCAACTACTTCTACTCCTCCGGTAATTTCACGTTCTAAGGTTAGCATGTTCCCATTTACATCCAATTTAGATGCTATCGAGATATATGGTGAGTTAAGTCCCTCAGCAATCATACCTCCGAGTTGCGCGCCATTAAAGTTTATGGTTTCCTTGCCGGTCAATACCAAGTCGAACCCTTGATTTTTTGCATAATTTGCAATTTCTGCAGCCACCACATATGCGTCCATCGGTTCAGCATCAATTCGAACAGCTTCATCAGCACCGATTGCCAATGCTTTTCGCATAATCGCTTCATCTGCCGCGGTACCAACCGTAATGATGGTAACATCGGCACCTGAGGTTTCTTTAATTTCTAAGGCTCTTACTAAGGCATACCATTCGTCATATGGATTAACAATATATTGAACCCCATTTTCATCAAACGCGCTATTATTGTTCGTAAACGCAATTTTTGATGTGGTATCCGGAGCTTTACTAATACAAACTAGGATTTTCATTCGTGTAAATTTTGCTCGACAAAGTTAAGGAATTATTACAGATTCACAGGAACTTTTATTAACAAATCCGATACTTAGAGATAGCTAAGTGCATAATATAAAATGGAAGCAAAAAAGGTGCTTAGCGCAACCTTTTTCAGTTCGGGGTCAAAGGCTTTTGGTTCGGTGATTCGTATTACCTGAGCGATGTGCTTTGCAAAGAGTAATACTGGTAATCCAGCCATTAATATGAGATAATTTTCTGTTTCAATGGCTTGTTGGTATAGTAGAATAATCCAGGCACTGCAACCCAAAAAGGCAAGCACATAATGATATCCTTTCGCATTTTTTGAACCAAGAAGAACAACTAATGTCCGTTTTCCCGATGCCGCATCATTCGCTATATCGCGCATGTTGTTCAAATTTAAAACCATAGTACTCCATGCCCCAATGGCTAAGGCGCCGAATAGTTCATTTATCGAAAATTCCTCTTCAAATAAGTGCTTCGTTCCACTAACGGCAACGATACCAAAAAACAAGAAAACCATCAGGTCTCCAAGTCCGTGATACCCGTAGGCTTTTTTGCCAACGGTATAGGTTATAGCTGCCACGACGCATAACATAGCAAGTATTGTGTAAAAAATAATGCCCGTGCTAGAATTGATGGCGGGTGCTGCATAAATTAATGTTCCAGCGGATAGCACACTAAGTATTCCAAGCACAACAACAGCCATCTTCATTTGTCGGATAGATATTTCACCCGATTGCACCGCTCTTGTGGGACCAATACGCTGTGCATTATCTGTTCCTTTCATTCCATCTCCAAGATCGTTCGCAAAATTAGAAAGTACTTGAAAAAAAATGGTGGTTAATAGGCAGCCTATCACAGCAATAGGAGCCATATTTCCATGCTCAACAGTTAGACCTAATCCTACAATTATTCCAGAAAGGGATAAGGGTAGGGTACGCGGTCTTGCGGCTTT
The DNA here is from genome assembly GCA_040383285.1 of Crocinitomicaceae bacterium. Taxonomy (GTDB): domain Bacteria; phylum Bacteroidota; class Bacteroidia; order Flavobacteriales_D; family Crocinitomicaceae; genus UBA952. The sequence continues at coordinate 8,214 of JBEIDV010000060.1, forward strand.
TATCCATGCACCAATTGTACTCATGGCACAAAGGTACAAATTCCCTAAGGACTCTTAAATTAGGTTGATTCAATTCATTCCCCTACCTTTGGTTAATGATTAGATGCTTAATACGCACTTTGGTCATAGGTCAACTCCTTGGATTTTCGTTTGTCTTTGGGCAACAAAAACCGGTGTATTTCGATGATTATCGGGCCTTGGCAGATAGCCTTTCATTGGTTTATCAAATTCCTTCGTGTGTCATGTTGGCTGTTGCGTATCACGAATCCGGTGGCGGTGTGAGCGTGGTTGCAAAAAAATTAAATAATCACTTTGGTATAGCTGGGGATTGCCGTTATGACATAACCAAGCACAAGAGTAAATACAGGTATTACCCTACGATTACCGATTCGTATATTGGGTTTTGTAATCTCGTTGCGTCTAAGAAATTCTATGAATCCATGAAAGGAAACACGGATGAGAACTTATGGCTTAAAAAACTTGGTGCTACCGGCTATGCTTCCGACCCGAATTGGTCCACCACGGTATACAAGGTAGTCCTTAACAAGTGCCATTAGTAGCTTATTTTTTGTCCTAGTTTTAGTGAATCTGGATTGGTGATTCCATTCAGTTTACACAAGGCATCTACACTCGTACCCAGTTTTTTTGCGATCGCTGAAAGTGAATCGCCTTCCTTAACTATATACGTTCTGCTAACGGTGTTTGTCGCAATGGATGGGGGAGTTGCTGGAATTGCAACTTGTTTTGGGAAGGCGGGTGTGATCTGTTGTTCCAAAATAGATTGTTGGTCGATTCCGATATCGCAGGCTTTCAATAGGGCGTGGCAGAGCATCTGCCCCATCAGTGTTGCTCCCTTTTTATTAAAATGCAGTTGGTCTTTAAGAAACAAATCATTGGCCTGCCAACAGGCATGTGATCCCCATCCACCCATCACTCGATTTACATCGTAGTATGCCGTTTCCGTTTTATTTGCAATTACGTGTAAACATCGGTTGACAACAAGTTCGCTTCTTGGTGTTTTCCCTGCGCTTCGCGTGTCTGGCGCATTGGTGATTATAATCCCAACTTCGGGTAGTTTTTCTTTTAATAATAAAATAAAGGATGCGATTTGTTTTTCATAGGCTATGCTATCTAACGCACTGTAGGATTCATTCGTGCCATAGGAAAACACCACTAAATTTGGTTTTTGCCATTCCAGCATGGATAATATGTCTTCTTTATATGGTAATAGGTGAGTGAACTGCGCACCCACTACGCCGCATTGCTGATATACTAAACCGCTTTCTTGAATGAACTCAATGCCCCAAAGTGAACATTCTTTTAAGGCTCTAAATTGGATTTTTGATGGGATTTCTGAACATTCAAAAGTATATCGGGTACCTTGATTACCTAAGGACTCATGCGATTTTAATACGCCAGGGATTGCTAATTCGATTGCAACGGTATCCATTTTTCCATGGATCAGTATGCTAAATTCCTTACTTCGCTTCCCCCTGAACTGCTCATTAAATTCCATCGTAAATACAGCACCTTGGGTCAAGGTGATTTCATATCCCAACGAACCAATTCTTCGCTTAGTTGGATTTTTTAA
>JBEIDV010000061.1:0-9703 GCA_040383285.1 Crocinitomicaceae bacterium
AGTCGCAGACAATACGTCGGCGGTCATAGAAAATGAACTAAACGAATAGGCTTGGAATCCTGCTAAGGACCACGTTTGGTTAAACCAGTCATAGGAAAATGATCCAATTGGAATAGAGGTAGACCAAACAGGACCTATATTAAAAGTATATCCTGCCCAACCAATAGCTGGTATGGTAAATGCTGGGGTACAAACTGAAGTTGAACACCAATTTATACCAAACCAATAGGCACCGCATGGATAATAAATAGGAATACAAATCTCCGGAACATAAATGGCAGGGGTTATTTGAACTGCTGGAATACTGAATCCGAATTGCAAAGCACTCATGAGAAAATCAAAGCTAACTACATCATAGGTATGATTAGTAATCAAGCCGTTAATCGTATAGGTAGGTGTGATGTTAACCGTTTCAAAATAACAGGGGAATTGATATTGCAAACTCATCCCCACCGGGAAATTGATTATACTGCTTGTTGCCCATGGGCCTGCGGTATTATTATTTGGATTTAATATGCGATAGGTAACTGGGACCGGAAATGCAAAAGAAACATAAACTGTTGGGTCGAAATTAAAACATTGATTATTGGTTATGTTGGCGTCAAAACTCGCGTCAAAGAAATTCCAACTTACACTGGCAATTCCGAAATCTTGTTCACCAGCCAAATTTTCCATTACTATACTCACGTATGGTATATTCATGGCACCAATTAAATCGAATACATTTAGATTCAAATTAAAATAGGTAGAATCTCCACAGGCATCTAATTGTAAACCGTTAATTGAACTTTCTGTACTGACATACGGAATAGTAATTTCTCCCGAAAGCCCGTAATCACCTAAGGCATCGGGGAGGGGATAAGGTAGAAATGCTTGAGTAAATAGTGGGCCAATCCCTAGCCCTGATAACATTGAAACACCATTTGCATTGACAGTAACTAAATTGATGTTTATTAAGCCGGTGTTAAATGCTGGGATAATTGGAAATGTGGCACAACTGAATACGCAAACTGTTGCACTGGCAGAAGCCCCCAATTGAAAATAAACATCCCATTTGGCTTCCCCCATGGAAGGGTAAAATGAGGTTATTTCCGCAGCAGGATCCAAGGTGTAGTTCGTTGCTACGGTTACTGTGTCTCCTTGATCATACGTGTTATCGGTAGGTGTTGTGATCGTAGCATCTATCGGATAATCCACATCCACTGTACCTGTGGTGAATCCTAATAGACTGATTTTACTTCCGATTACACCCGAAATCGACCCCTGTAACGCAGCGCCAAATGAGAACCCCGCCACTTGTCCGATCATCGCATTCCCAGTATTAAATGACGTATTCCAAGGAACATTAAATAAGGTGATTTCTTGGTCTATTGAAAAGGGACTCCAATTAGGACCCCACATGTTTTGATTTGATGTATTAAACGGTACATGATGGTTAACAACCTGTTGGCTGAAAAAAGAATGACCTAAACAAATGAAAACGAAAATGAGTAGGCTATTTTTCATCAGTGACGGTTGATTTTATCGAATTGATTATTCCTGAAATTTCCTTCTCTATGAGCGGTTCGAACATTTGAGGATACGTGATATTCAACCACAAGGTGCGGTTTAAGTCGCCACTAAAAACAATATATCGAACATGTGGTACTTCATTTAAAATAAAGTGCGATTTGTAGTATCTACCTGAAACATTGTTACTCGAGGTGAAGCCTTTCTCCTCCACTAGGGTTAATCCATTTGCTGCAAAAAAATCAGGAGTCATTCCTGCACACAGCCGTATAAAATTGACATGCTCGATGGACGTCATTACAATAGAAGTAGCAGAATTAAGGTGAATATATCCGTTGAAGCTGGTTGATGAAACAAATCCCTCGGGGACATTAATTAATCTTAAATCAGCTGCACACTGAACCGGTTCAGGATTATTTACTTGCGTATTATTTTCTTTAACCGGTGTTATTTGTGCATGAATGTTATTAATAAAAAAACATGACACGAATATGGCAAGTAAGAATCGGTAGGAGGTATTGATCATTAAGAACATTAGATGATTACAAAATTTTGCCAAAGTTATGTTAAATCTTTCGATATAATGGGGTATTCGGTTAAACATTTGTGAACCTTCAATTATTGATATATAAACAGCGTAGATTAAAGTTTTTTAGTTGATATTTGCACTAATTTCCGCAACTAAAATTGGCAAAATGAATCGCATTTTATTCCTCGTTATCTTGTTTACTTCGTATTTAGCTAAAGCGGGTTCATTGTATTGGATTGGAGGAAGCGGTTCTTGGTCATCGACATCAAATTGGTCTTTTTCATCAGGTGGAGTAGCAGCGGGACTTATTCCTACGACTAGTGATTCTGTGTATTTTGATGGGAATTCGGGTTTAGTTGCGGCAAGTATCGTAAACTTAAATCTTCCTATTGATGTTGCAACGTTTGATTTCTCCGGAGCAAACATACCGTTTCAATTTCAATGTGCTTTAGCTTCGATATCTGTTTCTACTTCACTAAGAGGTTCGGTAAATCCTACATTTACCGGTTGGACAGGTTTTTGGAATCTAACCACGAATACAACGGGTTCTATTGTTTCCAATGGGCGAACATGGACAAATGACATAAAGATGGTGGGTACGGGAGTTTTAACCATGAGCACCTTATCTTCAAACGCGGATTTATATTTGAATTCTGGTTCGATTAACCTCTCCGGTAGCACTTCTAGTATTGCGAATTTTTATTCATTAGGAGTAAATATTAGATCCATAAACCTTACAAATACCATATTGAGCGTTACAGGAACCGTTTGGAATGTGAGTTCCACGAATTTCTCTATCCTTCATACCAACGGTCGAATTAACCTTAATAATATTGGTACAACGGTGTTTACAGGTGGTGGTAAAAATTATAACGAGTTGCGATTAAATTCCGGTCCTGTTACTGTGGTTAATAACAACCATTTTAATTTGATTCGTTCAATCACCCTTGGTAATACCATCAATATAAATAACGGGGATGTACTTTCTTTAGACTCTTTAATTACATCAGGCTCCTGTGCAAATAAAACGCTACTTAAATCACTTACAGCGGTTGGTCAAGTAGCTGAATTCATCAAAACCGGCCATCCTATATTTACAGGGCAAAATCTTTCCATTAATCGCGTTCAAGCAATTGCCGCTCCTTCACAGATATATAAAATAGCGCTTTCTGATACCTTGAATCTAGCAAGTGGTTGGTCATATGTTGGTTCAAAATTCTATTGGATAGGTAATTCTGGAAACTATTCAAGTAATGCTCATTGGTCTCTTACCAGTGGTGGGATTGCTACATCTTGTTTTCCTGGTAAATTAGACTCCGTTTATTTCGATGCACTTTCTTTTTCATTACCCAATCAGCAAGTGATATTTAATGTAGCTCCACAATTTGCCTACATGTCTTGGGCGGCACTTAACCAGCCAACTGTAGGCTTAATGCAGACAGACATGTACGCTTTTGGTGATTTGATCCTGGATTCTCAATTGGCATTAAATCAAGGAACTCCCTCTGCAGCTATTATATTCCGGGACCAAGCGACATTAACATCAAACAGTTCGATAATCAATGCCAACATTAGTGTGGTAATGTTGAATTCGGCAGATTCGCTTCTATTAAATGGAACCCTTCAATTGACCGACTCCGTTAATTTCTCGGTCTTTAATGGTGGTTTTAATACGATGAATTTCAATGCGAATTTTGGGTACTTCTCTGTAAATAATCAGCTCTCCACAACGTTTCAGCGCGTGAGATTTGGCAATTCCAACATTAATATTTCACGTAATTTCACATCCACAGGAACCACGGCTAACTTTCAGTTTTATGCAGGAAATTCAAAAATATACATTGGTTCACCGTCTTCTGAAAACAACCTGAGAACGGCAAACCTTTCGTTTAATGAGGTAACATTATATTTTCCGAAATACGCAATTAGTGTTGGACCGAATGTGGTGACTCAGCCTCAAAAATTGGAAGGTAACAATGTGTTTAAAAAACTAAGAATTCTTCCAGGTAGTTATGTTCAAATGCAAGGTGGATCTACACAAACAGTTATTGATAGTTTAGTCATGAACGGGAATTGTCAGGATTCAATTTACTTGTATTCCAGTAACCTGGCATCTTCTGCAATGTTTGTTAAAAATACTCCTGGAAATGTGACCGCAACGTGTATAGACTTTAAATCAGTTGGGGCGTCAGGAACGGCAACATTTACTGCGAATTTTTCTACGAATTCCGGTGCGGCACCTGCAATTGCTAACTGGAACCTTTCTGCTACCCCTGCAGTTACCGCAGGATTTACAGCTGTTGGACCCTTCTGTTATAACGATACCACCTTCTTTACAAATACCTCAAGTAGTTTTTCGGGAAATCCTAATGATGTTAGTTACTTGTGGTACTTCGGGGATGGTTCAAATTCGTTCTATGCCGATTCTGGGTATGTCGGAGTACCTACGCCATGTACGCCCTGTGCGGGGGATAGTGTTCTAATAATAAATGGGGTTCAAGATACCAGTGCACATATCTTCGAAGGTTATGGTAGCTTTAATGTAATGTTGATAGCAGAGTACACGAATTATTGCGTGGACACTGTTCAGCAGACGATTCAAATTAATAATCCGGATATATTTGTGATTTCCTCCGATGCCGATACCACGATTTGTGCAGGATCTAATGTGATTTTTAACATAGGAAGCTCCAGTAATTTGCACACCTATGCTTGGTACCTAAACGGAAATCTTTTAAATAATCCACCTACGGTTAATGATACGCTTTATCAAACATCAACACTTCAAAATAACGATACCGTAAGTTTTGTGAGTATAGAAAATGGATGCCCAAGTGCGATGCAACCAACCTTTGTATTTACAGTAAATCCTGCGCCTGTAGTATCCCTCGCTTCGAATGATTTAGACAACACGATTTGTGCTCAAAGTGCGATCACCTTTACCGCTTCGGGTGCTCAAGAGTATCGCTTTCTTAAGAACAATGTGCCTGTATCGGGTTTCACATTAAACCCGACCTACACCACCTCGGCTTTAGTGAATGGGGATGTGATTAAGGTTATTGGGAAATATACTTCCACTGGATGTGTGGATACATCTGCTGCAATTACAATCCAGGTGAATCCCCTTCCAATCGTTACATTGGCTACCTCGGCCGCAAGTAATGTGATATGCGATAATCAAAATGTCACCTTCACCGGGGGTGGAGCAAACACGTATCAGTTTATGTTGAATCATGTCCCAACAGGTGCACCCGGAGCTAATACTTACACAACCAATGCATTGGCATCGTTTGATACAATTCAGGTAATTGGTATTTCATCCGCAGGATGCTCGTCTATTTCGCCTCAATCTTTTGGTTATGTTGTAAACAGTTTACCTAATGTCAGCTTAACATTCAATGACCTCGACACGTCGATTTGTCAAGGAACCCAAGTAAACTTTAACGCAAGTGGAGGGGTACTCTATCAATTCTATCTAAATGGTGTTCCAACCGGGCCATTAAGTGCAACGAATACATACAACACGAATGCCTTAGCAAACAACGACCAACTCTTTGCAACTGGAGTGTTTAATGGTTGCCAGAATTATAGCGATACCGTTGTATTTGAAGTATTAGCTGTACCAACAACATCTATGATTTCTAATGATCTAGATTCTACGGTTTGTCAGAATACGTCAGTCATATTTACCGCTTCTGGAGCTTCCGTTTATGAGTTTTTCGTAGCTGGCGTTTCCCAAGGTGCTCCAAGCGCTACAAACTCGTTTTCAACGAATGCACTCCAAAATGGTCAAAGCGTTTCTGTACTCGGTTCAATTGGCGTATGTACCGTTGCTGCAAGTATTCCTTTTACCATTCTACCACTTCCTAATGTGCCGATTTTCTCAAATAATCCGCAGAACACCTTGTGTGCTGGACAGGCGATTGGCATCAACGGTGCGGGTGCTTCTCAATACCAACTCTACGTGAATGGAAATCCTTTCGGACCTCAACAGGCAACCCCTTCCTTTAATCCGGTCCTTCCTGTTGGAGCAAATCAACTTAGTATTCTAGGTGTTGGAGCAAATTCTTGTGTTTCTTCCAGTCCTACTCTAAACGTGCAAGTAAACCCGATACCTGTAATCACCCTTCAAAGCTCGGATTTTGATAATATTTTCTGTTTAGGTGATACCGTTACTATCACTGCATCAGGTGCGAATCAGTTTCAATTTTATTTAAATGGAGCTTCACAAGGAAGTCTAAGTAATACAAATGTTTATTCATCTAATAATTTCACCAATGGACAAACGCTTACCGTTTTAGGAAGTTCATTGGGGTGCACCGCTACATCTGCACCAATGACCTTTACAGTAAATGCCATTCCAAGCGTAATTGTCACAAGTAACGACCCGAACAATGTGTTCTGCCAAGGAGATAACATAACCTATCAAGCTTCTGGTGCCACCACCTATACGCTTAGTTTGAATGGTCAGTTATTAGGTCCCCCAAGTGCCGTAAATACCATTGCAATGCAATCATATCCAGCGGGTTCATACCTCCTTCAAGTTACAGGGGCAAGTAATGGCTGCTCAAATCAATCATCGGTTAACATTCAGATTAATCCGAATCCGGTAGTTACATTGTCAAGTTCCAATGGCGGCAATGCGGTTTGTAGTGGGCAGAATATTACCTTTAATGCAAATGGTGCAACCCAATACCAGTTTCAATTAAATGGCTCAAATATTGGAGTTCAATCTGGAACGAATACATTACAACTAAATAATTTATTAAATGGTGATGTTGTTGGTGTAATTGGCACCTCTAATTTAGGGTGTGTTCATACCAGCGTAATCCCTGCATTTGTAGTTAATCAAACCCCAACAACTACATTGACTTCTACGGAATTAGATTTAGCCTTGTGTGCTGGAACTCCAGTACTTTTTACCGCAAATGGTGCCTCGAACTATCAGTTTTTTGTGAATGGGGTGTCTCAAGGACCAGCCTCTCCATCCGCAACCCTAACACTTGCTAATTTACAGGATAATGATTTAGTCGAAGTACTTGGGTCAAATCAAAATTGTACCGATTATTCTCCATCATTACTCTTCAATGTGTATAGTTATCCAAATGTTACCATTGCAAATCAAGGGGGGAATCAAATATGCGTAGGCGATGCAGTGAATGTTATCGCATCCGGAGCAAATAATTATCAATTTTTACTTAATTCAGTGGCAATTGGTCCAAATTCAACGAATAACACCTTTACTGGAACATTGAATAATGGCGATACATTATCCGTGATCGGTGAAACGTTTGGATGCAGTGCAGCGGCAATAACACCAATTTCGCTTGTTGTTTATCCGTATCCTACGTTAATCGCATCGTGTGATGATATTGATTTGACCATTTGTCTTTTAGATACGGTTAATTTTAGTGCTACTGGCGCTATGAGTTATTCCTATATACACAACAGTGCTGCTCCAAATATTACTGCCACTGGTTTGTTCTCTATCAATGATTTACTAACTGGTGATACGATATTAGTTCAGGGCTTTAACGGTACCTGCCCTTCCTTAATAGACACCTTTATTTTCAATGTTAACTCAATGAGTTTGTCCCTGTCAACGCAGCCGCAACCCTTAATTTGCAGCGGATCAACCTTAGATTTTCAAGCCGCAGGAGGTTCAACGTATTTATACTACATCAATGGGGTGTCCCAAGGCACTTTTGGACCTTCTGGTCAATTCAGTAGCACTACATTTCAGGATAATGATCAAGTTACCTTTACGGCCTTTAACCAAGGTACTGGATGTTATCAGCCATTTAATGACACCTTGTTAATCGATGTGATGCCATCACCTATCATTACGAATAGTTCGCCCCTTACGTTTTGCGAGGGAGATTCAGTGATTTTGTTTTCTAACTCAACTTCCAATAATGAATGGACAACTGGAGGACTACCAGTAGCACAAACTACGGATTCTACCCTGGTCGTTTATCAAACGGGGAATGTAACATTAACTCAAAATTCATCGGTATTAAATCAAACCTATTCGTTTGGATATAACGCGAATGGAATGTTTGGAGATGGAACCAATCAGAGCTTTGCCCTTCCTACTGAAATGAATACTAATTTATCACTCGAAGAGATTACTTCCGGATGGAATTTTGCGCTCGGTAGAGATGCAGCAGGACAGGTTTACGCGTGGGGTAATAATTCAAACGGTCAGCTTGGAAATGGAACATTTACTTCGTCCAACGTCCCTGTGTTAATGCCTTCCCTTTCAGTAGTTAAATCCCTTGCGAGTTCTGAAAATAGCGCCATGGTGGTAACCAATGCAGGGAATGTATATGTGTGGGGGAATAATACCTATGGTCAACTAGGTACAGGGAACACGTCAATTTATAATTTCCCATACCTAAATCCAGCGTTACAAAACATCGATACGATCGTTGGTGGAAGAAGACACTTCTTGTGTTTGAGAACCGATGGTACTGTACTCGCTTTTGGAAATAACACCTTTGGACAATTAGGACTAGGAAACCTTAATTCTACTGCTGTACCAGTGCTCATTCCGAACCTATCTGGCATTGAGAAAATTGGAGTAGGTGAATTTCATTCTTTTGCAATAGACTCAAGCGGTAATTTGTTTGTATGGGGTAATAATGCGAATGGGCAACTTGGATTAAGTGATAACCTTAACCGAGTAATTCCTACCGTTTCTTCGTTCAAACAAGCGATTCAGATAAGCGGTGGTGCTGATTTTTCAGTGATCTTAAAATCAGATGGATCCGTTTGGTCCACCGGTAAAAATAATGTTGGGCAGCTCGGATTAAACGATAATGTAGATAGGAACTTTCCCGAGAAAGTTGCAATTACCGGAGTGCATCGTGTTTCTTGTGGGCAATACCACACCTTACTTTTAAGAAACGATTACTCGGTGTTTGGGTTTGGAGATAATACTGAATCTCAACTTTCTACCGGAGTGAATACTTCTGCACCAATTCACATTTCAACATTACATGGAACAACATTCATTGAATCTGGTAAATCAACATCGCATGCCATAGCAGGGATCATTGCAAGTTGTACCGCTTCCACGGTCTCTATCACAGCAAACAATGCACCGGTTCCGGTTATAACCATCAATAATGGAACGCTAACAACAAGTGCTGTGGGAATTTCATATCAATGGTATTTTGGTGGTCAAGAAATTGAAAACAGTAATTCGGCAACGTATGTGCCAATAACACCAGGGTACTATACCGTAGAAGTTACCTACCCGTCTGGATGTACAGCCACATCAATTCAATTCGCATTTGGAATACAGAACATTGATGAACTTAAGGTAACCAAAACAAGGATTTATCCGGTTCCAACGAATTCAGAATTAACGATTGAGTCACTTACCAATGAATTATTGTCGGATGTTGAAATTCTCGATGCCTTTGGTCGTGTAGTATTGCTTGTTCCTTCTACAGGTATTACCAAACAAACCGTGCATGTCGGGATGTTGTCTCCGGGAACGTATGTTGTTTCTTTGAAGGATGGTGAAAAACTAAGGTTCATGGTTTCTCATTAATCCTTTTGTTCTATTTTCGTGCATGCGGTCTCGAATTTTTATACTCCTCATTAGTTTAGTTTCTAGCTCAACAATCATTGCTCAAAAGCAAGTAATTGATCACA
>JBEIDV010000062.1:0-9696 GCA_040383285.1 Crocinitomicaceae bacterium
GTATGCTGAATTCCTTACTTCGCTTCCCCCTGAACTGCTCATTAAATTCCATCGTAAATACAGCACCTTGGGTCAAGGTGATTTCATATCCCAACGAACCAATTCTTCGCTTAGTTGGATTTTTTAATATCGAAGAATAGGTATATGTCCCAGTAATGTTGCTGTTTGTTCCGGTGGGGCCAACGCTTTTACATAGCGAATACGGGAAAAACATGCCGCTCCCTCCATTTCCTCCTAGCGCTTGTAAGTTGTTTCTTACCTCTCCTGATATCCGATCGCCTTGAATGTGACTGTCACCGAAATGAATAACCTTGTATGCGCTGTTCAGTTTAGCAGGATTTAATACCTGTTGTATAGCCTCAGGACGTTCAATGGGAACATAAACAAATTCAGAACTTTCTTGTGCTTGTCCCAGGAAAGAACAGAGCAAGATGCTTAGAACTGAAAGTATATGAACGGTTCGATGCTGTTGTCGCGAAATTGAAGAATGAGTTGCAAGGCAACCAAGATAATTATTGGCCATATATATAAAGGTAATGAAAGAACTCGGTTAATAACGTTTTGTTTCATTTTCCAAGGTGCAAAGACAATTCCAGAAGCAATAAGCAGGAGTGAAATGACTTCGGGACGGGTATAACAGAAACCAATAAAATCCATTGGATTCGTTTTGGTAAAAATGAAACGTATGCTATCAAACGCAGCATCAAAGGAGGTGGCGCGGAAGAATATCCAAAGGAATCCAACCAAATGGAAGGTCAAGATGATACCAAGTACCTTGGACCAGGTATTGGTTTTCTCACTTGGTTTGAAGAACAGCTTATGAAGTATGAGTAATACACCGTGTGCACAACCCCAAAAAATAAATTTCCAATTGGCGCCGTGCCAAATCCCACCAATGAGCATGGTTATAAAAAGGAAAATATACATATTGACAATGCCTTTTCGGTTTCCACCTAAGGGAATATAGATGTAATCACGAAGCCATAAACTAAGTGAAATGTGCCATTTTCGCCAAAAAACAGTGATGTTTTCAGCGGTGTATGGATTAAAGAAGTTTTCCTTCATGCGATATCCTAGGATCAAGGCAATACCTATAGCAATGTCTGAGTATCCAGAAAAATCAAAATAGATTTGAAAGCTGTAGGCATACATAGCTAAAGCATGCTCTAAGCCACTAAACCCACTCGGGGCATCATGTATTAAATCCACATACTTTCCTAAAAAATCTGCGATCAATAGTTTTTTAATAAGTCCAGTGGTAATTCGAAGCAAGGACTCCTTTAATAAGGGCTGATCGAACTGCAGGGGATTCTTAACTTGAGGTAAAAAATCCTTGGCACGTACAATAGGACCAGCAACTAAGTGTGGAAAAAAGGTCATGTAAAATCCATAGGCTAAGATGTTCTTAGCAGGTTCGATTTCTTTCCGATACACATCAATAAGGTAGCTTAAGGATTGAAAGGTATAAAAGGAAATCCCTATCGGTAAAAAGAGTGTTTTGGTGGAGAAATGCGTATCAAAAAGCGCATTTACGTTGGTAATTACGAAGTTTGAGTACTTAAAATAGAGCAAGAATGACAAGCCATACACGATGCTAAAAAACAAGAGTGCTTTTCGTTTGGACCCTTCTAGTGTGCTAAGCCAACGTGCCAGAAAATAGTCACACAGAATTACCCCAATGAAAAGTAATAAAAACGGCCCACTTGATTTATAATAGAAAAACAAACTAAAGGCAATTAAATACCCTAATTTCCACTGACTTTTTGGGGTGAAAAAAGCGTACCCAATGAGGAAAATCGCCAAGGTTAATAAGAACCCATACTCAGTAAAAAACCAAGGCTGTTTAAGCGAGTAGTAGAAGAAATAATGAAAATCCTGCAGTAATTGATTCATCCCTTAATACCCTTTATCTTTCGCTGCGTTCGCTAAAATTACCCTTCCTTGTAGTTTGAAATTTGTTCGCTCCGGGGGCAGAAAATTAAATGGATAGGCATGATTACTCTGGATATAACTCGCAATGTAATCCATCCAGATTTTATACCCTTCTGTATTGGGGTGACGATGGTCGCCACCGCGAGGGATTTCAAGATCCTTTGATAACACAAAACATCCAGGATCTGCGGTTTGCTCAAACACCTTATTAATTCCATGGTCTGTAGTGAAATTCGCAGGCCCAACCCATAAATAGGGTGTGTCTCCTAATTTCTTCCGGAATAACTCGGCGGCTTCTGCTCTTCGATCCATATCCGTGACATACATTTCATTCAATCCAACCACAAATATCACAAAGGTTGGGTCATATTTCTCGATCAATTCATCCACTTTGTTTGAATATCCGAAATTTAATATAGAGGCAGAAAACCAGGTGTAAACGGCTTCTAATTTATGACCATTTGCCACACAGTAATCATTCAGCGGATAGATCAATCCGCCTGTTTCAGAATCGCCAATTAAAAGGATTCGCTGCGAAACATGTGTTTCCTTTTCAGCAGATAATGGCAGTTTGGGCCTACTCCTTGCCGGTTTTTGCATGGTGTCTCTGGGAAGTGTATATCCGGCCGTTAAAATTTCTTGAATCAGTTTTGCCTTTTTAGATTGGCTCATAATCAAGTTGTTGTCTGCTTTTTTATCGTTCTTTTCCGGAAGGGTTAACACCGCATTAGGGTCTAATTTTTTTAGCACCCATTCGTTCAAAAACAAGGTGCTTGAAGAATAATTGTACCCGAATAAAATACAGACCGGAAGCCCGATAATCGCAGCAGCTTTAAGGATGAAGAGGCGAGAAGAATTCAAGTTTTAGGAGTTATTCCGCGCGAAAGTATGAAAGAAATGCTGCTCTACAAAATTTATGTAAGGTCAAAGCGCTAAGGCCTTTAGTTTTTTGTTGATGTCTGATTATGATACCATCGCACGTACACATTTTTTGTAACTACAGGCGAGGGCCACTCATTTCTTAAATAGAGACAAATTGACCCACCGCGTTTCCAGTAGCTGAGGTCTTTCGGCGTGAATTCAATGCTATAAATAATCTCGTTCCAGTGATTTCGTTTAATTGGTCCTTCAATTCGACCTTTAATGTTTTTAAATACGGTCCACTTACGCGATAAAAATTTATTCTTTCGAGCATGTAGATAAAGCGTTGGACAACGTTTTAAAGAACGTTTACTCGATATAAATTGCATTATTTTCACTTCAATTCGATGCGGTTTCATTGCTTTTTTTATTCGGTATTTTCCCAAATAAGTCATCTGACTCGTTGATTTTAACTTGGCATAAAATATTTTTTTATCCAATTGAAACACAACCTGATTCCCTATCCATTTCGCATAGGACAAAGAGTCAACCAGGTGGTTTTGTACATTCGTATATCTTGAAAAGGTTTGATAAACCTGCAGTTGTTTCTTAATCCAATCATCGGTCGCAGGGTGCTTAATTTTTCGTAATTCCAGGGTAGAGTCAACCCGATAACATGAACCGGCAAGCCATGCTTTTCCATTGGAGTATAGCTCACTGCTCTTAAGCTTATTGGTAGTAAACACCAGGGTTCGGTTGGGGTTAAATTGTGGGCTTACCAAGAGTTCTCTTCCAATAAAAGAAACAGTGTCAGGCAGTGAAAGTCGGTATGCTTTTCGTAAATAATTCAGTACGGTTGGAGCAATGTCGTTGTGTGAAATTATTGCTTGAGAAGTCTTAGCCTTTTTAAGCAATGGAGAATATATAACTAAGGGAATATTATATTTAGAAAGGAGGTTTCGAGCGTATAGTTCCGTCCCATGATCACCAGTAATAAGATAGACCGTGTTCTTATAGGCTTCTGTTTTTGATTCGTTATCGAAAAATGCCTGTAAAGTGGAGTCCACATAGGCAAAGGAACCAAAGGAACTCGCTTGCCGTTGAACCATGGTTCGAAGTTTATGATCCGTAATCTGCTTGGCTTTTTCTCTAACCACGTGTTCCCATTTCGCTTTATTCG
Source organism: Crocinitomicaceae bacterium (assembly GCA_040383285.1). GTDB lineage: Bacteria > Bacteroidota > Bacteroidia > Flavobacteriales_D > Crocinitomicaceae > UBA952. The sequence goes on from JBEIDV010000062.1 coordinate 3,974, forward strand.
GGTAAATAAACGGGTCGTGAGAGCTGATGGTTAAAAACACCTTAAATGACGATTTGTCCAATTGCTTAAATCGTGAACTGTCGTCAAATTGAGCCTGTTTAAATAAGTCTTCATCTGGGAACCCCCATGAATTCCCTACGGAGTTCTTGTGTTTAATCAATGATGGATACCATTTTTTAACATGATAGTCTGTTTGATAATGACTCATCAATCCAATCATATTTAAGTACTCAAGTGGCACCCCGCAATAAAACTGAGTGAAGTAACTGCCTTGCAACAGATTAAACAAGGAATAGTGTCTCGGAAAAGGTAATTGCTGAAATACATTGCCATCAATGGTATTTGGAACCGAAGCCAAAATTGCGGGAAGTACGTTGTGGGTGCGTTGGTACGTGGAAAACCCATTTGGGAAATAGAGGGAGCGCTTTGCCAAAGAATCCATAAAGGGCATTAGGTTCCCTGTGTTTTTTCCTCGTTGACCGAATAAATCAGCAGACATACTCTCCACGATAATGATCTTAATGTGCGGTGGTTTATTCGTAGAGGTTCTTTTTAACAGCTTCGCTAAGATGGATTCACTTGCTATGCGGTGTGCTAAGGGGTATCTTGGGTCTACGGGGGTATGTCCTCCAATTAAACTAGAATCAATTGAATGTATATCACGTAGGGATATTTTGTTGGTATTATGGGAACTCAATCCGTAGTGTACGCCTTTACGTAAAAAATATACAAAGCGATTTTCAGCCATGCGCTTTAACGCGGTTGGATAGGGAAGCATGCGGGATAAACTCCCCAAAAGGAGGATAGCGAATACCCAATTCGTAGGGATTGAACGCGTTCTTAACAGGCGATATACCACGAATGGGAATAACGCAAGGAGTACGATTCCAATGAAAATGGGTCCGGTGATGCGATGCACCGGGTCTGCAATCATCCAGATTTCATTCCAATCGAAGAGAAAAAATGCGTCGTCTAATCGTTCATGGGTAATTAACACATATTGGTCACAAATTACAGTTCCTAAAAGTCCAAGGTATAATAAGGTAAAAAACAAGACATTCAAGGCCTTATGGGTTCGGACCGGACTAACCAAGAAGATACTGGCCGCTAATCCCCAGATTAAGCCCATCCCGAGCAATAAAAAACTGAGCGAAACGAAGATGCTTGCGGTCCAAGAGGGTGGATTGAATTGGATAATAAAGGCAAGTTGAACAAGAAAAAAGCAGCCTATGAAACTTGCGAACATCGGAAATAACGTTCCAAAATATGCTACCCAATTTTTCATGGTCAAAATTAAGCAAACATTAAGGAAACATCACGAATTGATTAGCAAATCACATGAATTATTTGGTCGCTAAATCCAACGTGAAAAGAGTTTCCTTGAATAAATTCCCCATCGGTTTCACCTAAAATGATGTTCGTTGCTGAAGTAATGTCGACGGCGGTGGCATACTCATAATGAATTTCAGGGTGGCTTATTTCAACACCTCGTTTCAATTTTGGTAAGTTTTTGATGTAATCCCACAAGGAAACGTCTCCAAGAATTACTAGCCTAAAATGAGGCAGTTTAGGGTCTTTTCCTGGGGCAATGATCATACCATTCCCAAAGGTTGAACCATGACAAATAGCCACCATGAAATAAGGTTGCGTATGCGTTTTTTTGTTGAAAGTAAGGCTTAATTCTTGTGCGTTATACGAAATAAAGGTGCGTATTACGGAAAGGAAATAGGATGCCTTTACACCAAGGGTTGCACGAAACCGATTCAGGGATTGAACCACGTGCCCACCAAAACCAACATCTGCGATGTTAATGAAATATCGGATTTCACGTTCGGATTGGCAAAAAGGAATCTGTACTTGGTTTCCGTGGTGTTGGAAGAGATCGATCGGATTTTTTGCTAATAGAGGGGATCGCTTGAAGTTGCGAATAAAATCGTTTCCGGTTCCCCCCGGAAGGATAAATACCTTTGGGTTCAATCCTGTGTTAGCACAAAGCCCGTTAACCACCTCATTGATTAACCCGTCACCTCCATGAAGAATAAGCACATCTACGTTTCCTTTTGCTTCACGCGCCAGGGTGGTGGCATGTCCGCCATGGGTGGTATTTGATCGGGTAAATTCTAGCTTGGGGTCTTCTTGACAAGCCGCTAAAAACTGGGCATGCACCGCAGGTATTTTTCGAGAACCATGTATAATAGCAAGTACCTTCATGCGGCTTAAAGGTAGCGGAAATGTTTAAAATCGGAGGTTTTACTTGAAATATAAAACGTGTATTCTAAACTTTCTATAAACTCATTCTATGACTTCAAGTGCAGCAGCCATGGTATGCCTTTTTGACGTTTTTTTGTCGATAAAAATTAGGTTAATACCTATATAATTTCCGACTTCAAATTCTTTGAGCATATCGGGTGTGATTGTAATCCCGTCAAGTTCTTTACCCATCAAATTAGCTTGAATAATAATAAAATCTTGATTTATATACGTGTTCTTTAGTTCTACTTTGAGAGCATCACCTCGTGATTTACTTATTGTATTTGACGATAGGCTTGGACTAGGAAGTGCTTTAACGAGGTAATTTATACTTCCATAGGTAAGCATTTTTCCTTTGCTTTTTCCTGTTGCAGTTAGTTGTATTTGCGTTGATGTTGGGGAGGGAATGACGATGTAGCAAGGTAAACCGTTAACGGTATCTTTCCTAATGGTACCACCCGAGCAACTTAACGAGCTTTTCTCACATCCGTCAATTCCTAAGGTAACAATGTTTTCATAACCACTGTATAGCACGTTACATTCTGGAAATCCGATACTGAGTTGAGCAATAACAACCATTGGAGTATGTAAAGCAAGTAAAATGAAGACTCGAAACATAAGATTGAATTAAGAAGTAAAGTTAATAATTATGTTTTTAAATTAAATTTGTCTCGTCTTTTGAGTTTTAATGATTTTCTTATGCATATTGGGGATAATAATTCCGAAGAGAACCCTTGGAGGAGATTGACTTCAACCGCTCAAAACGCTGGCTTTGCTTTAGTTTTAAGTCTCAATATCTAACTATCTAATAGTATACACGTCCAATGGTCTGTTTTACTGCGATTTTTATTAGATGTATTTATGTAACTTAGTTGAGTATTTTAATTGTATACATCATGATCAAATATGTGTTGGTTCTCGGGATGATGTTATTGGGAATTGGAGTTAAGGCGCAAATTCAGATTGACTTTGTTTCAATAAATGGGAAAATGTGGTCGGAAAAGAATTTAACGATCACCACCTTTAGGAACGGGGATGAAATTCGAAATGCAGCAACTCGTGAGGAGTGGATTGAATGCCTTCAACATGGTTTTCCTGCCTATTGCGATTATAAAAATGACACGCTACATGGTAAAACCTATGGTAGGATTTATAATTGGTTTGCCATTGCCGATCCAAGAGGATTAGCTCCTAATGGTTCACGCATTGCTAACAATTCTGATTGGGATGAATTGTGCCTTTTCGCAAGTAGTGGCATGCCTAATTGGGCTTCTTATAATACCATCGGATCCGCATTAAAAAGCAAGGAAAATTGGCTAAATGCAAGGCCAGTTAGAGATACTCTTTACTTCAATTTATTACCAGGGGGATATAGAAATTCAAATGGTGAATTCGGAGGTCTTGGAAATGAAACCGCAGTGTGGGTTAGGGATGCCTTTACGTATGGTTCTAGATCCAAAGGAAATGCCTATGTTGCACCATACATGTTAGTTCAAGGAAAGAGTGACCAAATTTTATTACTGTCAGATGGCAGAAAAACAGGATGTTATGTCCGGTTGGTTTTAGGTGAAGAATACGGGTTAAATACAGAGAAATCTGATAAAAAAGAATAAACTAAAGAGCTAAATAATTGGCAACTTATTTTTTATCTCTTGCTTACACACGACCATTTTACATTACCTTTGATTCTCTAATCATACACCATGCGAAAATTCTTATTATTACCTGTACTCATTTTATTTATTGCCTCTTGTACCACGGATAAAACAAAAGAATCCGCAAAAGAAGTGCCTAACTCTTCCCTTAAAGATACAACGGTAGTTGATGCTCCAAGTATAGTTCCTTCGGGATTAAAATTAATTCCGTTCAAGCTTTCGGATAAAAATTGTGACTTAGTAGTTCCGGAAGATATGGAACTTGATGAAGGATGGTGTAATACACGTGAACTTGCTGGATTGCGAGTTTCCTTAACCGATGCGGCCGTTGCACAGAAAATTAATGGCTTGATTTGTAAAGAAATCACGGGGAAGGTTGGAAATGTAACGACCTTAAAAAAATTCGTAGCTGAAATTAAAAGCCTGAGCAATGAAGAAGGCGATATGGAATTTATGCAGGATGAATTCACCTGTTCACTTATAGATTCTTCGAACACCTATATGAGTATGGGGATTTCGTCTTATTTTTATGCGATGGGTGCCGCCCATGGTCAACCCGGATTTCAAGTACTCAATGTAGATTTAACGACCGGTGCAAAAATCACCTTAGCAGACCTCTTCATTAATAATTACCGTTCCTCACTAAAAGCCTTCGCAAAACGAAAATTCCTGGAACAAAATGGGAATGGAGATTGGTGGTTTGTTACCGGTGAACAGGTGTTTGATCTCCCAGAAACCTTCGCGATTTCCAAAAAAGGAATCACCTTTACGTATCAACCGTATGAGGTAGGTCCATATGCCGCAGGGGCACCTGAGGTTTTTCTAAGTAAAAAGGACTTAGCGAAGTGGCTTAAAGAAAATCCATACCTGATTCCTTAATGAAATCAATAACTGCTACTCGCCCCACCTATGCTTTCAATGGGGTGCCATGTCGTCTTTACTTCTTGTAAATCTGTAATGCGCTGCAGCCCTTGATCCGAGCTTTTCTTATACGTAATGTGACGTTTTAAATTCTCTACACAAGCCAAGGCAAGCGGTTTGTCTAGTTCCCCTAAGGATTCAGTAACCAATGCATTTACATCCATGTGTGCTGCCAAGGCCGGTGCCAATTCTGCTACCTTACCCGTTAGTATGTTGACTACGCCACCCGGTACATCCGATGAATGAATGACTTCTGCAAACGTTACCGCACACAAGGGAAGTGCTTCAGACGCAGCAACAATCACCGTGTTTCCACCACAAATAACTGGAGCAATGAAGTTCACTAGACCAATAAGTGATGTTTGTTGTGGTGCAATAATTCCAATCACTCCCATGGGTTCTAATGCGGAGAAATTGAAGTGGGAAGAACTCACGGGATTAACACTGCTAGCAATTTGCTGGTATTTATCGGCCCATCCTGCGTAATACACCAGGCAATCAATGGATTCCTGCACCTCACGCGCTGCATTCGGTTTGCTTGATCCTTGTTTTACTAATTCCTCGATGAACTGGGCTTTGCGTCCTTCAAGCATTTCTGCAATGCGGTATAAGATTTGTCCACGGTTAAAGGCTGTTTTTTCAGACCAAGCACCAACGGCTTTTCTTGCAGCAACCACGGCATTTCTAACGTCTTTGCGTGAAGATAGGCACACATTGGCCAAGGTATTGCCAGCGGCATCAACCAGTGGATAATACCTTCCGGATTCTGTCCGTGGAAAGGCTCCTCCGATAAAGATTTTATATGTTTTCAAAATTTCCATGACTTAGTTTCTTTTTCGTAGTTTTTATGTCAAAATAATCTCAATGACTTATCATTTCAAATAAGCACTCAATCCA
>JBEIDV010000063.1:0-9564 GCA_040383285.1 Crocinitomicaceae bacterium
ACCGTGTACGGTGGGCAACCCGGGCAGAATTTCCAACAATGCGGCAGTAGAACTTGGCTACCTTGGACAACCGTTGGGCTCGATTTAACTCCCTACATGGGACAAACCATCCAAATAGAATTCACCACATGGGATTGTGCCCAAGGAGCACACTTCGGCTATGCCTATTTAGCCGCTGAATGCTTACCATTATCCATTGATGTCAATTATTGCGGAGGAAATCAACCGCTGATTCTCACCGCACCAACTGGCTTCCAATCCTATGTATGGCATCCAGGAAATTTAAACGGACAACAAGTAACCATCAATAACCCGATTCAAAATCAAACCTATACCTGTGCCATGACTACTTATTCAAATCAAGGGACCTGTGCCGTAGAGTTGAGTGTACAAGCGAGTCCGACGCATGTGAATTCTAATTTCGTATTTACGGCAGGTTGTGAAAATGAACCTATAACATTTCAGGCCACATCAACTGTTACTACAAACACGCCTAATGTGAGCTTATCGTATCAATGGAATTTTGGAAATGCAAATCCTGTTGCTTCCACAGGAAACACACCGAATACCTATTTTAATAATCCGGGAAATCAACTCGTAGAATTAATCACAAGCAGCTCGAACGGGTGCAGTGATACCATACAACAGCAAGTCAACATCCTCCCAACACCACATCTTACACCAAGCGTTGATGCTGCGTGCATTCAGCAACAAACAAGTTTCTCTTTAGTAGGAAACCCTAATTTGCAACAAGTTACGTGGGATTTCGGAGATAATTCACCCCTTGCCTCAGGTATCCCTGTTACGCATCAGTATTCAACTCCAGGCAGCTATTCTATTGAAGTAATCGGAATGGGCTTGAATGGATGTCAAGACACGGTTTTGATGCCTTTGACGATACAGCCCCTTCCCTATTTAGATGCCGGAAATGACACCGCAATCTGTCCAGGGCTTGGTCTTGTTTTAAACGCCCAAGGCGCACTCAATCTAACTTGGGAACAAGGTTTAACACAGGGTCAAATGTATACACCAAGCCAACACGAATACCTCAGTGTTATTGGTATAGACAGCCTACACTGCAGTGTAAGTGATAGTTTTCTGGTTCAAATTCACCTCATCGATTCGGTACAAGCAATGCCTCCAAGTTTTCTTTGCGCTGGCGACAGTGTCCAACTTACAGCCGCTGCATTTGCTGGAATCTGGTGGGAGCATGGATACCTTAACCAAGAATGGATCACTGAGCCAGTTGGAATTCACCAGTTTGTCGTTCATGGCGTAGATGCTAACGGATGTGTATCCAGTGACACTACCCAAATTGAAGTATACCCCTTGCCCGGCGTAGTTGCTGGCAATGACACCACGGTTTGTTCAGGCTCTACCCTACTCTTGCAAGCCAGCGGGGCTGTACAATTCCAGTGGTCGAACCAAGCGATGAATGGAAGTACGATCTCCATTCATACGAACCAAGATTTAAGCGTATTAGGAATCAGTGAACATGGATGCCAAGCGATCGACAGCATACACATTGGAATTGATTCTATTCCAAGCTTGGCGTTTACTATAGCGCCACATACTGGATGCATTCCAGTTGAAATTAATTTACAAAACCAATCCACAGGAAATTCTTTTACCCAAGTACAATGGTTGAGCAGTAATGGTAACATTGCATTTGGCGATTCAGCACAGCTACTATTTACAGAAGTTGGGTGTTTCGATCTAACGCAGACAGTTACTACGGCACTTGGTTGCAGCTATTCAACAACGCAATCAAATGTAATCTGCACAAACCCCTTACCTACCTCGCAGTTTTCACTTCCTCAAACGCCCTTTTCTACCATGAATTACGGTGGAAACTTTACGAACTTAAGTTCCGGTGCAGGAGGATATCTATGGGATTTCGGTGATGGAAGTGAATCAAGCAGCGAAGAACACCCCTATCATAATTTTCCAGACCAAGAGGCCGCATCCTATCAAGTAATGTTAATCGCATACAATGAGTTTGGGTGTTCTGATACCAGTTTTCAAGTGGTACAAATAACGGAAGAGTTGGCATTCTATGTGCCAAATTCATTTACGCCAGATGGTAATCAATTTAATAATGTATGGCAACCCGTTTTTACGGAAGGACTTGATCCGCAAGCGTATCATGCAGTTATTTATAACCGCTGGGGTGAAATCCTTTGGGAAAGCTATGATGCGGCTGTTGGATGGGATGGCACCTATGGATTAAACGGCATTGCCGTCCAAGATGATGTCTATATTTACAACATTACGTTTGGATATAAGGATTCAGCAAAAAAAGAACGAATTAACGGACATATTGTATTGATTAAGTAAAGAAATAAAGCTAATTTAGAGGTAAAATAACCTATGGAATTTCTTAAAAAACACTTTTCAATTTTACTAATCAGTATATCTGTTATGATAACCGGTTTAATTCTTGGTCGATCTTATTTAGCGAAAGGAAAAGCAGATCCCAAAATTAATGTGGTCGGTATGGGAGAAGAGACCTTTGATTCCGATCTAATTGTATGGAACGCTTCTTTTAGTAGAAATGATTACGAGTTAAAGACCGCGTACTTTTCCTTAAATCAAGACTTAAAAGAACTCAAAAACTATTTAAAAAAGAAAGGAGTTAGCGAGAAAGATATAATCATTGAAGCTGCGAATATTGAGAAGCAATACAGTTATGATTATGACGAAGAAGGGAATTTGATTTCTACAAACTTCAATGGCTACAGCATAACGCAAAACGTAAAAGTTCAATCTAAAAATGTCGATTTAGTAGAAAAAGTTTCTAGAGAAGTCTCAGAGCTAATTAATACGGGAATTGAACTGAACTCCCAATCACCAGAATATTATTATACCAAAATGGCTGATTTGAAATTGAAAATGATTGAAAAAGCAACAAGCGACGCTCGGAAGCGTGCTGAAAAAATTGCTGAAAATGGTGGTGGTAGTTTAGGTAACTTGAAAAATGCGGACATGGGAGTTTTTCAAATTACAGCAGAAAATAGTTCTGAAGACTATGAATGGGGCGGAAGTTTTAACACATCCGCACGCAGAAAAACTGCCCACATTACGATTCGTTTAGAATACGAGGTGAATTAATCTACTTCAAAAAATCGTAGGTCTTGAATTTGAAAATTCTTAACTGAACTCCAACTTCATTCTTAATTGACATCGTATTGGTTATTGGTCCGGGAACATAGCGAAAATAAACCTGTGCCTTCACATTCCAAGCCTTACTTCGTTTAGCGTATCCCGTTTGATAATGAAAAATACCGAGTCCAGTCCGAACAGAGAACTGACCTTTATCGTATCGATCCGTATTGCTTTTAATCAAGTAATTATACTCCGGGGCGGCAAAAATCTCGATGATTTCTCCGCGACAAGAGCGGCCCTTTTTCCGTTGATTAATCGGGAATAAGGATTTACGTACATTAAGTCCGGCGGTCAAATAGACAGTATGCATTTGACTATTATCCGAGGGAGCAGCCAAAGGAAGTGTAGCTCTAAGCCCAATCTCTGGCTCAAAATAATTAAAAACGGAGCGGGTTAGTCCAATCGAAGCGGTATTGAACTGCGCGTCCTTGAAGGTTCCACCGGTGTAGAACCCTATATTTTGCTTTTTACGCATATAGGCTTGAGCGCTTGTTTGATGGAGCATCGCCATCGAAATAAATACAATGAAAAAACGCATGAGGTAGATTTTACACTACAACACATGCGTTTAAATTTGTTACAAAAAATAGGTGACTAAAAATCTTTCACCGCTCGAGAACAAAAATTAGAATTCCCATTGCAATAACAATTTGAGGCACCAGTTCCAAAGTGCACCGTATAGTTTTGGCTCCCGTTTTTAGTAGAAGACCAATAGTGCCAAGACTGAAAGTATCCTAAACTCGCTTTCATGCTGTAAATCGCAAGTAACTCCTCTTTGGAGGGTAAGCGCCACCCAGCACCCCCTTCATCATATGAACTAACGATGGATACGGATTCACTGTAGTTATTCCCCGTAGAAATGGTTACTTGGTCTTCTTTGGCAACGACTACCCCGTGTTCACCCGAGGCATCTAATTTAATAACTACACCTCCAAAGGCTTCTTGTCCTACCTCATAGGTGGGCTGACGATGCTTGTTACATGATAATAAAACGGCTGCAGATACAGCAAGGCATAACATGATGTTTGTTTTCATGGCAGTAGAATTTAAAAGGTTAAACAAGACATCAGTGGTTTAATTTGCGCGCGGAAGGCTTTTCGCCTGGAATTCCAATCAATCCCTGATATTTCGCATAACGGCATGACAAATCGATGGTTGCCTAATGAACTTAATTTACGGTATAAGCCATTGTGCACGGTAAGCCCCATCCTTATCAAACAACTGTGTTTGCTTTTCTATGTTGAATTCACGCCCACCACGGTTGTCATTACCTACGCCAGCAATATAGGCCCAATTCCCCCAATTGGATGCTACGTCATAATCTACTAAACAATACTCAAACCACGCCGCGCCATAACGCCAATCCTGTTGCATTCCAAAAACCCAATAACTCGCTAAAATTTGTCGCATGCGGTTAGAAACAAAGCCCGTTTCTCTAAGCTCATTCATGCCTGCGTTGATCAATGCTTCGCTCGTTTTTCCTTGCGTCCATGCATCAAATTTTCGTTCATCAAAATGCGTATACCGCGCGTGTTGACCCAGTCCATGGAGTTGAAAATATGCCTTAGGGTATTTCTTAAAACTGAAACGAAAAAAATCACGCCATAACAATTCGAAAATCACCCAATAGGTGGAATCGTTCGCAAGAACTTGCTGCTCAAAACGCTTTATTTCCGTAAAAATTCTTCGCGGAGAAATGCAACCAAGGCTGAGCCAAGCTGAAAACTTGGTAGAATAATCCAATCCCGTCAAGAGGTCTCTGGTCTCTTTGTAGTTAGCTATCGCTTGGCTATCCCATATAAAATGGGTTAGTCGTTTAATCGCTTCATCCTCACCACCTTTTAACCACGAGGGTTTTCCGTTTTCAGGAGAAATCAGCTCATGGATTTCGATTGGCGGAACGACGAGGTTCAAAGGCGCATCAAAAGGGACTCTTACCTTGGATTCCTTCTCTGCCAACTTACGAAATTTCGTAAATAACATGGGGATATCTCGCACACTAAAGGGCAAATCATCCGGGTGATACAAGGTACTTGTAGAATAGGTCTCGAAATCAATTCCAAACTTCAATAACTGTTCTTTAATCATGGACTGTCTGTCCTTCTCTTCGCTCCCTACTTGCTTTTTCGTATATACTTTTCGTATTTCAAAACGTCGACAACATTGAAGGATTTCCTTTTCTGCGGTACCGTGAATCACCAATAATTTCCCGCCTCGTAATTGAAACTGATGTTGAAGGTTGTTTAAGGACTCAAGTATGAATGCTTTACGGTCCTTACTCATACGCGGAATGTTCAACTGCTGCTTATCGGCTAACTCATCCAGAAAGTATACAGGAACTATTTCATCATTCTCCGCGATCGCTCTCAATAGGGTTTCATTATCATCAACCCGCAAATCTTCCGTAAACCACACCAACCCTCGTTTCATAAATGTTCTATATTTTGTTTAATTTCTTGTGCTTTTTCTATGATTAATTTCTTTTGTGCCTCCTCCATTTTATCCCAAACTTTGTACATCATACCGATGCGGGGATTGCGTTCAAGCAAGGGTCGGTTACGGGCATAAAAATCCCAATACAAGGTATTAAACGGACAAGCCTTTTCTCCAAATTTTTCTTTTGAATTATAAAAACACTCCTCACAGTAATTACTCATTTTCTGGATGTAAGCTCCGGAAGAAACATACGGTTTTGAACCCACAATTCCACCATCGGCAAATTGGCTCATTCCCCGTGTATTGGTGATCTCTACCCATTCAAAGGCATCGATATAAATCCCCAAATACCAACGATCTACCTCATCCGGATGCACCCCAAGCAAGGATGCGAAATTCCCCGTAACCATTAAGCGTTGGATGTGGTGCGCATAAGCATGATCTAAGGATTGCTTGATGGAACGGTGTAAGCAATTCATTTTTGTTTCACCCGTCCAATACCATGTGGGCAGCTGCGCTTCATTTCCAAAATAATTGAGCGTGGAGAATTCGGGCATTTTCGCCCAATAAATACCGCGCATATACTCTCGCCAACCCAACACCTGACGAATAAAGCCCTCCACTTGATTTAATGCATAGCCTGTTGGATTGTTAACATACGCTTGCTCTACCGCTCGAATGACTTCTATGGGGCTAATTAACTTCACGTTCAAGGCAAACGACAAACGCGAATGATAGACAAACCAATGCTGCGTTGTCATGGCATCTTGGTAAGTCCCAAATAAAGGCAAGGCATGTTCAATGAAGGCTTGGAGGAGCTCAAGTGCAGCATGTCTAGTCACTGTCCATGAAAATTCAGTTGAAACAATTTCACCGATGGTTTTAAGTTGCGCGCGCTGAATTTCCTCATACACTGCTGTCTGGTCTGTTAACTCCAGTGCGGTGGTAAAAATTGCAGCATTAGACGGAAGTTTTTTTCGATTATCGTGATCAAAATTCCATTGACCGCCCACCGGTTGATCCTGATCCATTAATACCTGATGCTTCTTTCGCATGTGCCTATAGAACGTCTCCATGAGAAAGGTTTTCTTTCCCTGAAACAATGCTGAAAGATCATCCCTCCCCGTTAAAAAATGTTCAGAGTCTACGGGTGAAAAGGGAATATTGGACTGCTTGAAATAGGCATCCAGCCGGTATTCGTCTGGAAGTTGGTAGTATATTTTTTGCGGATTAAATTCCTGCTGCAATACCGTCAAATTTTTAATAAAATCTTGATGATTGTCTGAATCATTGATCTTGAAATATCGGAGCTGATGTCCTTTATCTTTCAAAAGGGATGCGAATTCTCGCATGGCAGAAAAGATGGCAACTACTTTTTGAATGTGATGAGTAACGTAGGCTGATTCCGTTTTCACCTCCATCAACACATACAAAACGGAAGGGTCAATCGCAGTAAACCACGAGTGATTTATATTTAATTGATCTCCTAATATCAGGCGTATTTCTTTTATTTTCATTGGTTCTTATTGGTTCTGCAGCGATCGCTGCAATAAATAACCTCATCCCAAACGCGTTCCCATTTTTTCCGCCACGTAAAGGGCCGCTTACACACCGGACAAATTTTCTGAGGAAGATTCGTCTTTTTAACGTTTTTCATGTTGAACTCGATTTGGTGAAACGTGCTTGGCTAGAACCTTTTTGCCAAGGGTTCTCGACTTGGGTGACTTTTTTATACCATACATGATATCGGAAGCATGTTTACGAGAAGTTTCAATATCCACGATTGGAAAGGGATAATCAACGCCAAGGCGACAAGCATAGAAAACTTGATCAATTTCGCTCATTTTCCAAGGTTCATGGATTAAGGAGGATGGAACATCTTTCAATTCCGGAATCCATTTCCTGATAAATTCACCATCCGGATCATGCGCTTCCGAGTTTTTAATTGGATTATAAATTCTTAAGGTATTAACGCCGGTTAAGCCGGCTTGCATTTGGATTTGAGGATAATGTATACCCGGTTCATAATCCAGAAACTGCCGCGCTAAGAAATGAAGGTCTTTCCAATCCTGCCATAAATTGTATACAAAAAAAGAAACCACCATCGCCCGCATTCGAAAATTCAAGTATCCGGTCGCGACCACACATCGCATGCAGGCATCCACTAACGGAATCCCGGTCTTTCCCGATTGCCAAGCGGCAATAAACACTTCATTTTTCACCTTGCCTAAGTCCTCAAATGCCGCATTCACTGACAAGAATTCTATCCGACATTCGGTTTCAAACTTTTGAATAAAATGGCAATGCCAATGCAATCTTGAAATAAAATTAGCGAGAGAACGCGCATTCCCACCCTGCTTTTTTGCGCGAAGGGCCTCTTGATAAACTTGTCGAATGGAAAGGTTTCCGTACGCTAAATACGGGGACAATCGACTGCAAGATTTTCTAGCTGCCTCAGGCTTGGAAATATGTAAAGAATAGGTCCGATGCCGTACATCAAAAAAAGTAGACAAATAGCGTTTAGCATGGAGTAAACCACCTGGCTGAAAGGTTTTATTCGAGGTCTTAATTCCTTCAGGCAAGGATGTTTCATTCGTTAAATCCCAAATAACATCAACAGAAATTAACTGCTCGAGCTTAGGGTCTTCTATCGGAGCATGCATTAATTTAAGCCATTCTTTGTCCCATGTTTTGCGGTGATTTAATCCGCGTATAACGCCGTTCGATTGGAATTCATGCCATGGAATTTGCTTTAATTTAAGAAAGTCGGCGATGCGTTTGTCGCGCATGTATGAAATCCAGTTCCCAGTTTCTTGATGGGAAAATACGCCTTGAATATCATAGTGGGTACTCAATGTTTCGAACACCACATCGGCACTACCGTGTACTATGGTAACAACTTGTTGAGGTAAGCAATGTTTTATTTGATTCAAGGACTCATAAACAAAGCGCCAATGACGGACATCTGAATCCGCTGCCTCCATCAATTCAGGTTCAAAAACATACAGTAAAATAATGGGGAGTCCTTGTTCTATGGCTCGCTTAAGCGGAAGGTGATCGTTAAGGCGTAAATCACGTTTGAACCATAGTACATTTACTTTCATTAAGTGAGAACAACCAATATTGAAAAGTGTTTCACAAGAATTCAGGGTTTACTTACCTTTGTTGCATGTCACGCTTAGCTAATTATATTTTCCTCCTCTTTATGGGGATTGTTTTCTTGGGAAATTCACAAGAAAAACAAATTCAATACAAGTCCGAGTATTTTGTAATCTTGGTGATAGATGGCCCAAGATATACGGAAACCTATGGAGACAGCAGTTGCACCTACATCCCCAATTTATGCAACAGCCTGATGCCTCAAGGTACATTCTTTTCCAACTTTCGGAATAACGGACCAACGTTTACGGTTCCTGGACACACTGCGTTAATGACAGGGATTTACCAACGCATATCCAATGTGGGATCAGGCTTACCTAGAAATCCATCCTTATTTCAATATTACATCAAGGAACGCCACACCTTAAATACGGATGCTCAAATCATTGCCAGTAAAGGAAAATTGAATGTATTATCTAATACAAAAGATCGTACATGGAAGAATAAATTTCGTCCATATTCATATTGCGGACCTAATGGCAACGGGTTGAGTTATGGTCCTGACCGAGAAACGATGGTTAAAGTGAAAGAAACCTTATCGTCTACGACCCCGCCGCATTTAATGCTGGTTAATTTATTAGGTGTCGATGTAAATGGACACGGCAACGATTGGAAAAAATACCTCGATAACATCAAGTATACAGACGCCTATGCCCTTGAAATCTGGAATGCTATTCAGGCAAATCCTATGCTTAAGGATAAGACCACCTTATTTATCACGAACGACCACGGACGGCATACGGAAGGTCACAAAAACGGCTTTGTTAACCATGGGGATGGGTGTGATGGATGTCGACATATTTC
>JBEIDV010000064.1:0-9494 GCA_040383285.1 Crocinitomicaceae bacterium
CCTTGCGTTTGAATCACTTGAAGGAGTTCCGCTTCGTTTCTAACTTCTACTTCGACAGGAATCGGTAAGTTTTGGGCTTTTTTATATGAATTAACCGCATCCACTGCTTTTTGAATACCGCCACAAAAATCAATGTGGTTGTCTTTGAGCATAATCATGTCATATAAACCAAAGCGATGATTATGCCCCCCGCCGATTCGCACGGCCTCTTTCTCTAGGAGGCGAAAACCAGGGGTTGTTTTTCGAGTATCGAGTAACTTGGTTGAGGTATGGGCAATTTGTTGACTTAATGCATGTGTTTTGGTAGCGATTCCTGACATGCGCTGCATGCAATTTAGAATTAAACGCTCCGTGCTTAGTATGTTCTGTGCATTTCCTTCAACGATAAACGCAACTTCACCTGCTTCAATAGAATCCCCGTCTTGCTTCAACCATTGTATGTTTGCACTAGCATCTGTCAGTTCATAGATTCTCTTTGCGACCGCCAATCCTGCAATAATTCCTTTTTCCTTAATCAATAGCCTAGCAGTGCTTCGAGCCTCTGAATTTATCGAAGCTAAGCTTGAGTGGTCCCCCTCCCCTATATCTTCAGATAACCACGCATGAATCAAGTCATTTAACATAGAACAAAGGTAGAAAAGTAATTGGAGGTTAGCACTGAAAAGTTATCTTTGTTCAGTGAAATATACCCGTTTATTTTCAATAAATCCCTTCCTGATCATCAGCATGCTGTGGTTGCTTTTGTCTAATCAGTCCCTTGCTCAAGAATCCGAACTCATTCGTTTTTGTCAAGAAAATCGATTCAACCCTATTGACTTAAGTAAAAAATTAAAGGGTAAAAACCCGAATACGCCAACGATACGTATTTTAAAAGTCTATGAAAAATCACTCAATGGAAATTACAAAGGATTTATTCATGATGCAGCACAGCTGAATTCAATAAAAAGTCAATCCATTAACAACCCATATATTCTGCATCTTAAGCAACTTGAGGTCTGTGAGTATTATTTGCTAAACGGGGAATTTAATGCGGCTAAAGAAGGGCTTGAGCGGGCCGTTAATTTTGCAAGAACAAAACATGAAAACCAATGGGTGTCTCAAGCTTACAGGCTATACTCGAAAGTATACCTTTATGAGAACAAGAAAGATTCAGCTGATTTATTTATTTATCGAGCCATTGAATTTGCCAAACGCTCAACCAATGAACTGGAATTGGCCTTGTGCTTGCATCAATCCGCTCTGAATCATGCCCAATTTTCAAATATTCAAGAGGCAGTTACGCAAGAATTATTGGCCCTGCAGGTGGTAGAAAAACTTAATAACACGTATTACGAGTGTATTTTTAATCGATTCATTTCAGAATTATCATTGGATGTTGGCAACCTGCGAGAAGCAGAAAATTACCTTCGTAAGTGCCAACTAAAAAGTGGAAGAATTTCAAGTAAGCGCTTGAAATTAGAGAACGATATCCTAAGGGCTCGAATCGAAATCAGAAAAGGATTTCCGAATGAGGTCTTGGTGTTTCTTCCTGCCAGTGTCAAAGGGTTGGAAGCCTTGAAAGATTACCTGTCGCTTGGGGAAGCTTGGATGGTGTTGGGAGAAACCTACAACGCGGCGAAACAAATTAATAAATCATTAGACGCTTTTAATACATCACTCACGTATTTCGAACAGTCAAGACAACCTGAAAAAATGGCGAGTGTTTACCATCAGATTGGCCTTGTATATTTATCAAAAAAAGACCTTGGAAACGCAGAAAAAAACATATTAAAAGCCATTGTAATACGAAACAACATTAAAGAGCGAAATCGAATTTATGAAAGTTACTTTGCCTTGTCGAATGTATATGCTGAGCAAGGTCAAAAACAAAAAGCGTATGATTACCTGAAACGACATACCGACTTTTTACGTCGAAACTCCTTTTCAATTGACAGTAAGAAAATTGAGGACCTCACACAAACCAATTCAAGGGAAGAACGTGAACGTTTAATTGAAACACAAGAAGAAAAACTTCAAAAAGAATTAAAAGAGAAGGAAATCTTACAGCTTCAAAGTGACCGTCAATTGCTGGGAATAAGTATTGTCATTGCGATATTCTTTTTATCGGCCGTTTCTGTATTTTTTATTG
Source organism: Crocinitomicaceae bacterium (assembly GCA_040383285.1). Taxonomy (GTDB): domain Bacteria; phylum Bacteroidota; class Bacteroidia; order Flavobacteriales_D; family Crocinitomicaceae; genus UBA952. The sequence continues at coordinate 2,129 of JBEIDV010000064.1, forward strand.
TTCGTCAGCGGACGACCTTACAAGAGCAGCGAGAATCCGAAATGTCACAAACCTTGTTGCGCTCCCAAATGAATCCCCACTTTATTTTTAATGCCTTGGCGGTGATTCAAAGTTATATTTACGAAAACACCCCTGAAAAAACATCGAAGTTTCTTGTTAACTTCTCTCGATTGATTCGCTTGATACTAGAGAATTCACCAAAGGAGTTTATTACTATAGACATTGAAAAGGAAATCTTATCCAAGTATTTAACCACTCAAAAATTGAGATTTGAAGATCGCTTCAATTTTAACATAGAGATTGATGAGGAACTCATCTTCAGGCGCGCACTGATACCCCCAATGATCACTCAACCGTTCATCGAAAACTCCATTGAGCATGGGCAATTACATACCATCGAACATGGAATAATCGAAATTACCATGAAGGAACGCTTTGGAATGCTAGAGGTTGTAATTACTGACAATGGCGTTGGAAGAACCAAAGCGGGGAAAATAAAAAAGAAGAAATCTCATAAAAGCATGGCACTGGAAATTACCCGTGAACGAATTGAAATTATGAATAAGAAATATAAAGGAAAAGGAAGCTTAACAATCTCCGATTTGGATGAAAAACAAAAAACCGGGACACGCGTAATAATTTGTTTGCCAATCATTTACGAAAACACTAAATTTGGTTCATATGAAAAAAGTACTGATAATTGATGATGAAAAACGCATCCGGGATTTCGTAAAACGTATGATCGATTCGTTCAATTTTGACGTTGAAGTATTTACGGACGGAGAGAACGTTGAAACGGGTATTGAATCGATTAACCGAATTCAACCTGACATCGTGTTTTTAGACATTCAAATGCCTGACGGCACCGGATTTGACTTATTAAACCGAGTTAAGGACAAAAAATTCGAATTAATATTTATCACTGCCTTTCAGGAATATGCCATTATGGCGATTAAGTTTAGTGCCCTCGATTATATTCTTAAACCGATTGATGACGAGGAATTAAAAACAGCCTTACAAAATGCCATAGATACGGTAGATTTCAAAAAAGAAGACTCGCAATTTGAGGCACTCACCCACAACCTACAAACCAACCAGAAGCGCAAGTTAGTACTTAAGACCCAAGAAAGTGTACACGTGGTTGATCTAAGTGAAATTATTCGTTGCGAAGCCGATAAGAACTATACCTTTTTCTATTTGAATAACGGTAAAAAAATTCTTGTTTCGCGAACGCTCAAAGATTTTGAGACCCTACTATCAAACCACGGTTTTTTCCGTGTTCAACAATCGCACTTAATCAACTTGGAGTATATTGAGCGGTATGATAAGCACGAAGGAGGTTCCGTAATTATGCGGGATGGGTCTGCTGTACCCTTATCCCCCGCAAAGAAGGATCAGTTTTTCACTATGTTAGAAAAACTTTAAGCCAGGGCTTGAGTTAAGTCTTCAATTAAGTCCTCCACATCTTCGATACCGACACTTAAACGGATTAAACTATCTACTACCCCACTTTGCTCGCGTTCCGCTTTAGGAATAGACGCATGCGTCATCGTGGCGGGATGCCCGATTAAGGATTCTACCCCACCTAAGGATTCCGCTAAGGAGAATATTTCAACTTTTTTAACCACGGATAAGGCATCTTCCAAGTTATTCCCTTTCAGTGTAAAGGAAATCATTCCTCCGAAACCGCGCATCTGTTTTACAGCCACATGGTGATTCGGATGGTGTGTGAATCCGGGCCAAAACACCTTATCAATTTTTGGATGATTCGCCAAGAAATGAGCGATTTTCTCCCCGTTTTCGCAATGACGCTCCATGCGTAAGTGTAAGGTTTTTATCCCTCTCAGCACTAGAAATGAATCCATTGGACCTGTTACGGCACCCGATGAGTTTTGTATTCGATACATTTCATTCGCTATGGTTTCATCCTTGGTTACCAAGGCTCCCATGATCACATCAGAGTGTCCACCGAGGTATTTGGTTACCGAATGCATTACAATATCTGCTCCAAGATCTAACGGGTTTTGCAGGTATGGCGTAGCAAAGGTATTATCTACACACAGCATGGCGCCCGCTTTTTTCGCAATGGCAGAAGCCGCTTCAATGTCGATAATATTCATCATAGGATTCGTTGGTGTTTCCACCCAAATCATCTTAGTATTTTCGTTAACTTTTGCTTGAATATTTGACACATCCGTCATATCAACAAAATGAAAAACAAGTCCATATTTTTCGAAAATCGTTTTAAAAATTCGATAGGATCCGCCATATAGATCATTCGTTGAAATCACCTCATCCCCGGGATTTAGCATTTTAATGACACAATCAATGGCCGCTAAGCCGGAACCAAAACACGCACCATGTGTTCCATTTTCAATGGCCGCTATATTCTTCTCAAGGGCATGACGTGTTGGATTCAAGGTACGCGAATACTCGTAGCCTTTGTGGTTTCCAACCCCATCTTGCACATAGGTTGATGTTTGATAAATTGGCGTCATGATGGCACCTGTAGCTGGATCTGGTGCTACCCCCTCGTGAATGGCTTTCGTTGCGAACTTCATGGAATAAATTTTGTCCAAAATTAACAAAAGGGATTGAATCTAGCCGAGTTCTTTTGGATCCCAAAAAAAGGATTCAAACTGTTGGATTTGGTCATCAACCACTGGTATCCCTTCGGCCATCAATTTTCGCTTCATGGCACCTTCATCCTCAAAGTGCATTTTCCCAGTTAACAAACCCTTTCGATTGACCACCCGATGCGCTGGCACATCCGATAAGCTATGACTCGCATTCATTGCCCAACCCACCATGCGCGCAGCGCCTTTTGAACCTAAGGCTTGCGCGATCGCTCCATACGTAGTAACCTTTCCTGGCGGAATCAACCGCACCACCTCATATACTGCTTGAAAGAAATCCATGTCTTTTGCCATACGAAACAAAGATAAGCGTGCAAATCAGTTCCAACTAAGAATGCATAAAAAAAGCCGCTCGAGGCGGCTTTGAAAAGGTATCTTTTAACTTAATGCTTGCAGCAATCTTTCATCTTCTTGCCACCAATCCATTTTCCGTTTTCATCAAAATGAGCTAAACAAGCCTTTTTTTCTGCAGGAGTACATCCTTTCTCATCGCACATTTTAGCACACTCTTCTTTGGTCATTTTTGAACATTCACTCATGTCGCATTTCCCAATCATTTGAGCACCTGATTTACAGTTACCCTCGCACTTTCCGGATTGCATCCCTGATTTGCACATTCCAGACTCGCTTTGACATTCCATTTTCTTGCCATGGCACTCAGTGCGGGACTTATCGCAATGATCTTTCTCTGTTGAGGTTGAGGTTGAGGTACCATTTCCAAGAATTGGGGCAATTACTAACCCAACTAAACATGTCAACTTAATTAAAATGTTCATTGAAGGACCTGAAGTATCTTTAAATGGGTCACCAACGGTATCACCTGTCACTGCTGCTTTGTGCGCATCAGAACCTTTGAAGGTCATTTCCCCGTTGATTTCAACGCCTGCTTCAAACGATTTCTTCGCATTATCCCACGCACCACCAGCGTTATTTTGGAACACCGCCCAAAGAACTCCTGATACCGTAACACCAGCCATGTACCCACCAAGCATCTCAGCGATTAATTGATTATCGTATCCAATTAACATCGGTAATGTGGCAATCACGATTGGGAACCCAATGGTTAACACCCCAGGCAACATCATTTCACGCAAGGCCGCTTTTGTAGAAATCTCAACGCATTTTCCGTATTCTGGTTTTCCCGTTCCTTCCATGATTCCTGGAATTTCTTTGAACTGACGACGAACCTCATACACCATGTCCATCGCTGCTTTACCAACTGAATTCATTGCTAAGGCGGAGAAAACCACAGGTATCATTCCACCAATAAATAACATGGCTAATACGGGCGCTTTGAAAATGTTAATTCCATCAATGCCAGTAAATGTTACGTAAGCAGCAAATAAGGCTAAGGAAGTTAATGCAGCAGAAGCAATAGCAAATCCTTTTCCGGTTGCTGCTGTGGTGTTTCCAACTGAATCTAAAATATCCGTACGTTGACGTACTTCTTTTGGTAATTCACTCATTTCAGCAATTCCACCCGCGTTGTCTGAGATCGGACCGAATGCGTCAATCGCCAATTGCATCGCCGTTGTAGCCATCATTGCAGATGCAGCTAACGCGACACCGTAGAATCCTGCTAAGGCGTATGAGCCCCAAATCGCACCTGCAAATAACAAGACCGTTGGGAAGGTAGAAATCATACCTGTAGCCAAACCAGCAATCACGTTTGTACCTGCACCGGTAGCAGATTTTTGAACAATTTTTAAAACGGGCTTAGTACCTAGTCCGGTGTAGTATTCGGTTACTGAAGAAATAACTCCACCTACAACTAAGCCAACGATGGCAGCAAAAAATACTCGTAGCGAAGAGATGTCTTTAATGCCTTCTCCGAAGAAGTTCATCTTCATCGTTGCAGGTAACATCCAAATTACTAAGGCATAACACGCGATTGCGGTCAGAGCAATAGAAACCCAATTCCCTAAATTAAGTGCTCCTTGCACTTGTTTTTCCTTATCGTCGTTGCTTTTAATTCGTACCAATAAGGTTCCAATGATTGAGAAAATGATTCCGAATCCAGCGATTGCCATCGGTAATAAGATCGGACCAATACCACCGAACGCATCTTTAATAGCTCCACCCATATCTTGGATCACATAATTACCAAGAACCATGGCTGCAAGTACTGTTGCGACATAGGACCCAAATAAATCAGCTCCCATTCCGGCAACATCCCCAACGTTATCTCCAACGTTATCTGCAATGGTAGCAGGGTTGCGCGGATCATCTTCCGGAATACCGGCTTCAACTTTACCTACTAAATCCGCACCAACATCGGCTGCTTTTGTATAGATACCTCCACCAACACGTGCAAATAATGCAATGGATTCAGCCCCTAGGGAGAATCCAGCTAAGGTTTCTAAAACCACCGTCATGTCTTCTGCATTCGTCCATTTGCCCCCCATAAAGAATTGAAAGAAAATGATGAAAAACCCAGTTAATCCCAATACCGCCAATCCGGCAACACCAAGTCCCATAACGGTACCACCACCGAAAGAAACTTTCAAGGCCTGTGGTAAAGAGGTTCGAGCGGCTTGTGTAGTTCGAACGTTTGTTTTGGTGGCAATTTTCATTCCCATGTTTCCGGCTAATGCCGAGAAAATAGCCCCAAAAATGAACGCAATGATTATTAATAAATGTGTTTTAACCCCAGGAATAAAGGTTATTCCGGCAAGTACAACACTCGATAAAATCACGAAAACAGCGAGTAAACGGTACTCTGCTTTTAGAAACGCGAGCGCTCCTTCGTAGATATAATCTGAAATTTCTTTCATTTTTCCATCACCCGCATCTTGTTTCAACACCCATGCGCGTTTCATCGCCATAAAAAGTAATCCAATAAGTGCAAGAACTATTGGTACATAAATCATCATTGACTCCATTTCTTTAATAAATTAATTTTCAAAAATTTTCGACGGCAAAAGTAGCTTTTTTCGCCAAGGTATGCAAGTACGGAGGGATTGAATAAAAGGTTACACCTTAGTCGTTTGAAATAATATCAAACAATTCATCCAAATCTGGGGAGATAATAATCTCAATTCGTCGATTTTTAGCCTTATCTGCAGGATCAACCGGCTGAAACTCACTGCGTCCTGCAGCCACAATTCTAGTAGGGTTCATTTTTGAATTGGCTAATAAAATCTCAACAACAGAGGTTGCACGCAGTACGGATAATTCCCAATTGTTTCGTGGAATAGCCGCACTGGAAAGTTTATCCGTATCGGTATGACCTTCCACTACAATTTCCAGATCAGACTCATTTTCTAAGGCCTTGCCAATTTGTAATAAGGCACTTTTTCCCTCTGCTTCAACTACAATGCTTCCTGATTTAAACAAAAGCTTCGCCTCCATACTCACATAAATCTTTCCATTTTTCTGCTCTACTTTCAAGCCTTGATTTTCAAAACCTATGAGCGCATCGGTCACTTTTTTCTTCAAGGCTTTAAGCGCATCTTCTTGTCGTTTTAATAATTCTTCAAGTTCATTTACGCGTTGTTCACGCTCTTCTAGCAACTTCTGTTTGGTTTTCAATTCAGCCTCGAGACTCACAAGCTCTTCTGATTTTTTCTGAAGTTCTATGTTCTTCTGCTCGAGTTGTTTTTGAAGAACGGACGCTTCTTTTGCTCCGGTTGACTTATATTTCTCGAACGTTTTTGTGAGTTCGTCCAATTCTTTCATGGACTTACTCAATTCCCGAGATAAGGTTCGTACGGTGGTGCCTAATTTCGTGGTATCTGATTTTAAAGTGCTGGCTTCCTTTTTTAAGGCATCTACATTGGATTGAAGCTCCTTCACTTTGGCTTCATAATCTTGATTGCTTTGCTTGAACTTTTCTAATTCTTCGGCACATACCTTTTGTTGTGCTTCTAAGGCTTTAAATTTTTTTGAGGAAACACATGCAGTGGCAAGGGCCAACAAAACAAAAAACAAAACAGACTTCTTCATACCATGGATTTTTACAAAAATCAGGCTTTCCATGATGTGAAATCCGAAAGAACCCTTGAGTTTTTAACACTCATTCTTTAATTGCTTAGCCAATGTGTTTAACTTTGAGGGTTAATGTCAACCCTTATCTTCATTTTAGAACTTCTTGCCTCCCTACTTGGAGTGGTTTACATAATCCTAATCGCAAGGAAAAACGCCCTTGGTTGGCTCGCAGGGATTATTTCGTGTGCGCTTTTTGCTGGCCTATGCATTGAATCAGACTTAATGAGTCAAGGCATCATTCAAGTGGTTAACGTTATTATGGGGATTTGGGGTTGGGTGCAATGGAAAAAGCAAGTGATTCCAGTGAAATCATATCCTAAACTAGGCATTATTTTTCTTGCAGTTCTCCCAGTGATTTATGTCGGATCCATCATCTGTTTTCCCTTGTTAAGTTGGACCACTCAGTTAGATCAAATCGCGTTGATTTATTCCTTGGTCGCAACCTTACTAACGGTTCGAATGATTCAACAAAATTGGATGTTGTGGCTTGTAGTGAATGGCATTACAGCAATTACAGCCTCCTCGAACGAACTTTATTTCTATGCAGGCTTATCCGTTATTTATTTTGGTGTTTCACTTTATGGGATGTATCAATGGAGAAAATAAGCCCACTCAGCTTTCGAATAGCGTTGACTGGCCCTGAATGCAGCGGAAAATCCACGCTGGCACAATGGCTTTCAAACGAGCTCAACCTTCCCCTTGTCCCAGAATTTGCACGCACCTATTTAGCAGATAATCCGAGC
>JBEIDV010000065.1:0-9416 GCA_040383285.1 Crocinitomicaceae bacterium
ACATCGAGAACATCTTGAATTTCCGAAAGGATTACCCAGATTTCAACTTATACAAACTGGAGCAAAATTACCGCAGCACACAGAACATTGTTGATGCCGCAAACAGCGTAATTAAAAGGAATCAAGACCAAATCAAAAAGAACGTTTGGACAGAAAATGGTGTCGGAAAACCAATCTCCGTGGTCCGTACCTTAACGGACAATGAGGAAGGGCGCGTAATTGCACACAAGATCTTTGATCTAAAACAATCGGTGGTTGAAACCTACAACGATTTTGCCATTTTGTATCGTACCAACAAGCAATCTCGTTCCTTTGAGGAAGCCTTACGGAAACTGAATATCCCCTATAAGATTTATGGTGGACTCTCATTTTACCAACGTAAAGAAATTAAAGACGTACTCTCATATTTTAGACTAACCGCCAATCCGCACGACGAAGAGGCCATGAAGCGAGTAATCAATTACCCGAAACGCGGAATCGGAAAAACCAGTGTAGAAAACATCATCATTGCTGCGGGTCGACATGGCGTAAGCATGTGGGAAGTCATGGATGATTTTCAAACCTATTCAGCGGATTTAAATGGCGCTACGAAACAGAAAATTTCGGATTTCATGACCATGATCAAGAGTTTTCAAGCAGAGCTTAATAAAGCGGATGCCTATACCCTTGCAGAGCGAATTATTAAATCAAGTGGAATCTTCCAAGAACTGAATGCCGAGAAAGAAAAGGGTCCTGAAGAAGTAGAACGCATTCAGAACATTGAAGAATTATTAGCAGGTATCAACGAATTCACCAAAGGAGGTGATGAAGATGAACCCAAGACCTTAGCTGAATTTTTAATGGATGTATCCTTGCTAACGGATGCGGACCAAGAAAAAACGGAAGATAAAAACCATGTATCGCTCATGACCATCCACTCCAGCAAAGGATTGGAATATCCGCATGTTTTCATTGTAGGAATGGAGGAGAATTTATTCCCTTCTCAAATGTCCATTAGTTCTAGAAGCGATTTAGAAGAGGAACGGCGGCTCTTTTACGTAGCACTTACCCGAGCCATGGAATCGTGTACCTTATCGTATGCTGGTTCTAGGTTCTTATGGAATCAATCCATCAAATGTGAACAAAGTCGCTTTATTGACGAAATCGATCCGCAATTTGTTCATTTTGAAACCCCCACACGTAGTCAACAAGGGCGCTCATTGATGGGTGGTGGATTCGAACGGAGTTTCACTGGAGGCTTAAACTCCAAGTTGAACACCCCCAGCATGCCTAAATCCTTGAAATCTATTTCTGAAGTAAAAAGCTCATCCCCCTCAAATTCTAACGAATTCAACAACATCATGGTTGGCACACACGTGGAGCATTCACGATTTGGAAAAGGACGCGTAACGCAGCTCGAAGGGAGTGGTGCGGATAAAAAAGCTGTCATCTTCTTTCCCCATCACGGTTCCAAAACCGTACTGCTTAAATTCGCGAACCTAACGGTATTGTAGCAATGTTATTTAAGGTCGGAGAATCGGTGTCTTTACTACAAGAAACGGGATTCTATTCCATTTTACGAATTAACGAACCGTTTGCCATTGTTCAAGATGAGCACGGTTTTGAGTATCAAGTCAAACTAACTTCACTGATCAAACGCATTCCGGTATCAGGGAGCGTGGTGAACAAAGAATTAAACGAACCTACCAACACAGCAAAAAAACAAAACGCTTCTTCCATTCCGACCTTAGACCTTCATGCTACGGCACTTGGAATTGACGGCATTCCAACGAATGAACTCCTTGAAAAAAAACTGAGCCATTGCCGCATGTTCTTGAATCAGTGCATTGAGAAGAGGCATACGAAAGTCTTAATCATTCATGGTGTAGGTGAAGGTGTATTAAAAACGGCAGTGCGTCAATTGCTACAGAGCAAACCCGGGATTAGTTTTCATGACGGCAATTATTCTGCTCGCGGTGTCGGTTCTACCTTGGTAGAAATAAGAATGAGCGAGGTTAGTAAATTTTAATTTTTCCTGAGGTTACGCTGCAGGAAGTTCCCCCTTTTTATTTTGCTCTTTAACCAAAAGAAACCAAAAGAATGCCGCGATTAAAAAGGCTCCAGGTAAAATCAACATGCCAATTCGAAGATTCCCTCCAAATTCATCGGATACACGTCCTACTAATTCTGGAGACCATAAATCACCAAACGCATGAATCATAAAAATACAGATTGCCATGGCAGAGGCGCGCATGTTTGGGGCAACGCTTTCCATAATAACCGTGTTAATCGGTCCAGTAGATTGAAACAAGAAAATTAAGGAAAGTGCGATACAAATCATACTTAGCAAGGTGTTTTCCGTTAGAAATGAAACAAATGAAAAGGGCACCGCACACAATACGGATATCAATAATAGTTTAGCATACCCAGATGGACTTTTATCTCTCCATTTATTCGCAAAATACCCACCAATCAAGGTCCCTAATATCCCTCCAACAACCAAGGTAGGCCCCAGAAACAAGGAGGCATCTGCGAGATTCATACCATGCACACGATTCAAAAATGCAGGACCCCAAAAGGAGAACGCACCCATCGCGAACGTATAAAAAACATACCCCAAATTCACAAATAGATATTCCCGATTCGCGAATAAGGACCAGAGTCGCTTAATGGTAATTTTCTCTTTTGATACTTCGTGTTCCTCACTTTGTCCGCGTTCTGGTTCAGGAATAAAAAACAACAGGGCTGCTAATAAAAATCCCGGTACACCGGTAATAAAAAACGCGTTTCTCCACCCTAATTGTGCAGCAATAACTCCACCCAAAGCAAAACCAAGCGCGGCTCCAAGAGGTACTGCCAATGAAAATATCGTAATCGCCTTGTTGCGTTTTTTAGCCTCAAAGGCATCAGAAATAACGGCTGGACCTATAGCACCGAAACTCGCCTCCCCCAGTCCAACCATCACCCGGCAAAAAATCATAAAAGAAAACCCTTGGGCAATTCCTGTTAAGCAAGTACCTAAACTCCAACCTATGACTCCAATGGCCATTAGTTTTTTTCGCGACAAGCGATCTCCCAAATATCCAAAAATTGGTGAGGTAAGAAAATAACCTAACATAAATGCGGTGGCCATTCGCCCCATATCCCCATCGTTCTTAATGTGTAAGTCCGCTTTGATCGGTTCTAATACCGCGGAAAGCACATATCGATCCAGAAAATTAAACAAGTTTATTACGGTCAAAACTAGGAGCATTTTATTTGCACCGGGGATGGTTTTTCCTGTCTTAGTTGAAATTTGCGTAGGATTCATAGCTACAAACATAGCTAAATTGATTTTACGCGAAGTAATTCACAATATCTTGACATAGATTTCATAATTAACAGAACTAACGAGACCGTTTTAAATTACTTTTGCATCGCTATGGAATTAAAAACTATCATCGAAGCCGCTTGGGAAAACCGAGCATTATTGAGCGAAACAGCAACGCGAAACGCAATTGACACCGTTATAGAAGCCCTCGATAAGGGGCAAATGCGGGTGGCTCAGCCCGAAACTGACGGTACATGGACAGTGAACGAATGGATAAAAAAAGCGGTTGTCATGTATTTTCCTATCCGTACCATGGAGACCATGGAAGTTGGTCCTTTTGAATTTCATGATAAAATGGCGCTTAAACGAGATTACGCAGGCTTAGGTGTTCGTGTAGTTCCGGGTGCCAGTGCACGTCACGGCGCTTTTTTAGCTTCAGGGGTAATCATGATGCCTTCTTATGTGAACATTGGCGCATACGTTGACTCAGGAACCATGGTAGATACCTGGGCAACGGTAGGTAGTTGTGCGCAAATAGGCAAAAACGTACACTTGAGTGGGGGCGTAGGTATTGGGGGCGTACTAGAACCCTTACAAGCCGCACCGGTAATTATTGAAGATGATGCATTTATTGGCTCTCGATGCATTGTAGTAGAAGGAGTTCGCGTGGGTAAAGCAGCGGTTTTGGGCGCAAACGTTGTGCTAACGAAAAGCACCAAAATAATTGATATTACCGGTCCTGAACCGAAAGAAATGCGGGGTTTTGTTCCAGAACGAAGTGTTGTTATACCAGGTTCCTATGCTAAAAAATTCAGCGCCGGAGAATATCATGTGCCATGTGCCCTAATCATTGGACAACGATCTGCCTCTACGGATTTGAAAACCTCATTAAACGATGTACTTCGGGAGCATAGCATCGCCGTATAAAATTTGTACCTTTGCTTTTTAGAAGCATTATGGACTTTACACCTCTTTCTACCATCTCTCCAATTGATGGCCGATATCATTCAAAAACAAGTGCACTCCAGCCTTATTTTTCTGAATTTGGATTAATTCGTTACCGCGTATTAATTGAAATAGAGTACTTCATTGCCTTAATGAAAACAGGAGTTGTTCCGAATACGGAGTTGATTTCTGAAGAAGAACTTCGAAGCTGGTACCTTAACTTTTCTCCTTCAGATGCTGAGCGAATAAAAACGATTGAACGAACGACCAATCATGACGTTAAAGCGGTTGAATATTTTTTAAAGGAAAAGTTCGACGCTAAAAATTGGAGTTTTTGCGCCGAGTTTATTCATTTTGGATTAACGTCTCAAGATATAAATAACACGGCCATTCCAATGTCGCTCAAAGAAGGAATAGAAAATGAACTATTTCCATTATATGACGAAGTACTTGCTAAACTTAAATCCTTGGCCAGTGCATGGAAAGACATTCCATTACTTGCTCGTACACATGGACAACCTGCCTCCCCTACGCGCTTAGGTAAAGAAATTCAAGTGTTTGCTGAACGCTTAGAAATTCAATTAAATGTTGCCAAACGTATCCCCTACGCATCTAAATTTGGAGGAGCTACCGGAAATTTCAATGCCCACCATGTAGCCTATCCATCCATCAATTGGGTTGATTTCGCTAATCATTTTTTAGGTACCCTTGGACTGGCAAGAAGTCAAACCACTACGCAAATTGAACACTATGATTCCATGGCCGCATTATTTGATGCGTTCAAGCGAATGAATACGATACTCTTGGATTTGAATCGCGATTTATGGACGTACATTTCAATGGACTACTTTAAGCAAAAACTAAAGGAGGGGGAAATTGGTTCAAGTGCCATGCCTCACAAAGTGAATCCTATTGATTTTGAGAATTCTGAAGGAAACCTTGGAATTGCAAATGCATTATTTGAACATTTCGCTGCGAAGCTGCCCATATCAAGATTGCAACGCGACCTTACCGATTCAACCGTATTAAGAAACATAGGGACACCCCTGGCCCATACGGTAATTGCATTAAAGGCTACCATGGTAGGATTAAATAAAGTGGTCTTAAACGAAGATAAAATTCACAGCGACCTTGAAAACAATTGGATGGTCGTAGCAGAAGCCATTCAAACCATACTTCGACGAGAAAACTATCCCAAACCATACGAAGCACTTAAGGAACTCACCCGAACGCACGATAAAGTAACCAAAGAAACAATTCATCATTTTATTGACAATTTAGCCGTAACGAACGGGGTGAAGGAAGAACTTAAAGCAATCAGCCCATGGAATTACTTAGGCATTCAGTTGGTAGATTAATTCTCATATGTTGTTTCTACTCAGGAATTAGCCTAGCACAAGAGGTACCCATCAATTGGGGGCCCTTAGAAGCACAACCTGGTTTCCTGTTAGATGTCCTACCCATTCGATCGGGAGATTTTTATACCATCAGATACACAGGAGGTTTACTTGGATCGTACAAATCAACTGTTCATAATCAACTAGCCTTTGTCAGCCAAAACCGAATTAAACCCCTTACGGAAAATGGTATTGGCACCATAGATGGCGCGACTTATTTCGCAGGAAAACTTCGTGTTTTTGTTAGCGATAAATCGAATGGGGCAATGAGTCTTTTTTGTCAAACCAATGAAGATGATGGTTCAATTAATTCCCAACTTTGTAGTAGTTATTCCGATACAAAAATTGGGGCGAAGCCAAATTTTCAATTTGCACAATCCCAGAATGGTAAATTCCTTGCTATTTATTATGACATTCCGGGTAGAAAAGAAAATCGCGATGTGTATGGCTACGTCGTATTCGATTCTACGTTTACACAAATCCAGCAAGGCGAATACATGCTCCCGTATGACGGGAACATGACCACAATAAACGAACATCACATTACCAATCAAGGGAATTATCTGCTGGTAATAACCGAGCATAAAGATAAAAACGATCGATTTTTTGGAAGAGAATGGGAGAATTTCAAAGCACTTCATGTGTATCGCATCGCAAACGATAGCCTAAAATCTTTTAATGTTACGCTTCAAGACAAACGGATTGATGATATACTAATCAGTAGTAATGATAACCAGCAGGTGGTAATGACAGGGCTTTTCGGTCGGGGAAATCGATCCGGATTAGAAGGTGTATTCACCATGACCATGGATTTGAATGGGGATAGTATTATCAGTTATAAATATTCTTCCTTCAATCAAGAAATTTTTGAGGAAACCCTCGTTGAAAAACAAATGAGTCGAATAGAACGCAGGTGGGAACAACGCGATGAATCCCCACAAATATATTCGTATCAACTTCGACAAATACAAACCTTAGCAGATGGATCTCAACTCGGATTCATGGAACAATACTACGAGCGCAAATATTCGAACGATGATAACAGAACGGGAATAACCACGATGGTATACTATTATTACTACATGGATATAATTGCCTTTAAATTGGATATTAACGGATCGTTTCTATGGGGGAAACGTATTCCGAAAAATCAAATTTCTATGAATGACAATGGACCTTACAGTTCATTTATTGCATGTAATAACAATCAAGAAGCATATGTCATTTTCAATGATAACAAACGAAATTATTCCGACGAAGGGTTTTTCAATGGCACCCCGGATAATATCCAAGGCTTAAGTTTGAGTTACCGAAAAAATGCGGTAGCTATCGTAAAAATAAACCTTGATAATGGGGCGCTGGACCGATCTGTTCTATTCAGTAAAAAAGACCTCTCTGCACTTGTGATTCCCAAACAGATGCATGTAGATTGGAAAAACAAGGAGCTATTAATGTATGCAATCAACCGTAACCGTGAAAAATTTGGAATCCTTTCGTTTAAGTAGTTACCTACTATTTTTTGGCCTATTCTTATTCAGTTGTAAATCTGAAACGGATAAAAACCCAACACTAACCGAATCAATAAAAGTATCCGTCCAGGATCCACATTCCTATTCGAATATTAGTGAAATTCGAACAAAACATCTCAGCTTAGAACTGGAAGTTAATTTCGATAATAAAACGATTTACGGCGTGGCGCGTCATCACATGAGCGAATCCACAGCAAAAACAGCGATTTTCGATATACATGGTGAGTCGATACAAAAAGTTACCGTTGGAAAAAAAGGACAAGAAAAAGAAGCGGACTTTGTAATTGGTAAGATGGATAAGGATTCCATTCTTGGGCAGCCTTTAGTTGTAAGTATACCTGCTCACACGGAACACATCAACATTTATTATCAAACCTCTGATCGCTGCGATGCGTTGGAGTGGATAGAAGCAGAAAACACCGCATCCGGTAAGTTTCCATACTTATACTCACAAGGACAAGCTATTTTAACACGAACATGGATTCCATTGCAAGACTCTCCTTCGAATCGCTTCACGTATGATGCAACCTTGCATGTACCTAAAGGAATGATGGCACTTATGAGTGCAGAAAATCCAAAGAAAAAAACATCGGATGGCACCTACCATTTTGAAATGAAACTGCCCATCCCCTCCTACCTGATTGCACTAACCGTAGGGGACATTGGGTATCGAGCCCTGGACAAACGCTGTGGTGTTTATGCTGAAGCACCCATGCTTGATCGCGCAGCTAAAGAATTTCAGGATTTACCACGCATGATCGATGCCGCAGAATCGGTTTATGGTCCATATGCCTGGGGACAATACGATGTGATTGTTCAGCATCAGTCGTTTCCGTTTGGGGGAATGGAAAATCCAATGCTAACATTCATCAATCCTTCCATTGTTGCAGGGGATCGAAGTTTGGTATCTGTGATTGCGCATGAACTCGCACATTCATGGTCAGGAAATTTAGTCACCAACGAATCATGGAATGATTTCTGGCTCAATGAAGGATTTACCGTTTATATTGAGCATCGAATCATGGAGGAACTCTATGGAAAAGAAACGGCTAATACCCTGTGTGAAATAGAGCACTTTGAATTAACAGAAGAACTTAAGGATATTGCCTCTTCTCAACATCCTGAGGATTCAAGATTGTACCTGTCCCTCAAAGGTAGAAACCCAGATGATGGAATGACGAGCGTTGCGTATGTTAAAGGCGCGTACTTCCTTAAAACACTCGAAGCAACCGTTGGTAGAAAAAAAATGGATGCCTTTGTTAAGGCCTATTTTGAGCAGTATAAATTCAAAACCATTAAAACAGAGGTTTTTCATACCTTCTTAAATAAAAATTTACTTTATCCGAACAACATTGAATTCAATACAGACGAGTGGTTCTATTTGGAAGGCTTACCCATGAATTCAATTACAATCAAATCAAAACGATTGGAATTAATGCGGAGCTATGCTGAACGGACAAACCGCGGAGAAGATATTTTTGCACCTGTTAAAAAGGTTAGATGGGTCAAAGTAAAGGGAAAGAAGAAAAAACGTAAACAACCCTATACGGAAAAACTGGACACCAAAGCATTTATTACGCAAGAGTGGCAAACCTACTTGCGAAGTTTATCCTTATCCATTGACACCGCCCGACTTGATCAAATGGACCGCTATGCACGATTCAGTGAAGCAAATAATGAACTTAAATTTGAATGGTTTTTATTGAATATCCGAAAGGAAAATCGATCGATTCGTCCAAAACTAAAGGTCTTCCTCATTGAAACTGGACGAAGAAAGTATATTTTACCCTTGTATCGGGCATTGATGGTGCATCCTACAGATAAGGAATGGGCTCGAAGCGTATTTAAAGAAGCTCAAGGAGGATATCATTCCGTATCAAGGAACTCCATCTCAGAGGTATTCAAATAAGCCTAGATTAATTGGCTACTTCGCTCATGTAGCGAATTCTTACTAAGCGTAATTCCTCCTCGGAGTACAAGCCGTCAAATTCATGATATGCATCAATAATATCGTCAGATGACGCTTGATTGAAATAATCAAAAATCTCTTCTTGTTCCGTTGGATCTATCTTATTATCAATGTAATAACTTAAATTCACGCGGGTACCCGATGCCACAATGGACTCGATTTCTTCTAATATCTCATTGTAGTTTTTACCTTGTGATCGAGCAATGTCTTCAAGCGAGAGTTTTCGGTCAATGTTTTGAATTAATTGAACCTTAAGTCCAGATTTATTCACCAATGATTTCATAAAG
>JBEIDV010000066.1:0-9348 GCA_040383285.1 Crocinitomicaceae bacterium
GGGAAAAAGGCGAACTGGTTGGAGCGGCGGCTTATTTGGAGGTGAGTGGACAGGTGCTTTATCTGAAGGGTGCTATTACTCCAGAAGCCATGAAAGTAGGAGGGATGGTGTATTTACACGTGGAGGCGATGAAGACCTTAGCGCCTGGGTGTTCACAATTGGATTTTGGAGGAAGCAATGCGAAAGGATTGGGAGATTTTAACCGAAAATTTGGTGCAAGGGACGTAGAATACCTACTTTTGATTAAGAATTCGTTGGCTAAGCCGCTGGCTTGGTTAGCAAAACGTAAGTTCGGATAATGAATAAGACGGTATTAATAACGGGAGCGAGTGGGGGCATAGGAATGCGTATTGCAGGTTCCTTGGCCAGCGCTGGGTATAGCTTGGTGTTGCATGGCAACCGGCACATGGAAGCGCTTAATTCCTTGAAGGAACGTTATCCGGAACACATCAGCGTGGTATCAGCCGACATTTCAAGCCGAGAAGGACTTGATGAGTTAATTCAGGCGGCATCAGCGTGCGATGTAGTCTTGCATTGCGCGGGCATTCCGAGTGCGGGCATCAGTTGGAAGGTGAGTGCCGAAGAATTTAGAAAGGTAAATGCAGTAAATTACGAGGCGCCCTTTTTCATTTCTCAAGGCATTATTCCTTCCATGCGCAGCAAGAACTGGGGTCGAATTGTATTCTTTTCGTCGATTGTGGCGCAGACCGGAATCCCGGGAACGGCAGCGTATTCCGCTTCTAAGAGTGCCTTGTTTGGCTTAACCCGAACGATGGCCTCCGAGTTGGCCACCAATAACATTACGGTGAATTGCATTGCGCCGGGGTACATGGACGAAGGCATGATCCGCGAAATACCGGAAGCCATGCGCGCCGAAATCATCGCAAAAACGCCCGTAGCCAAACTCAGCGACACCGACGGCATTGTGAAGATGGTGGAACTCTTGCTGTCTAACGAAGCCAACTCCATTACTGGACAAGTACTCTCCGTGAACGGAGGCTTGTGGATGTAGGATGCTCATTAAATGTTCGTTATTCGACCGCTCGAAAGAGTAATATATTATCTTCGTACAAATGATTCATAGCTACGACTATTCAACCTATTTGTAATCCTTGAGTAAGTTACTGAACGGGTAAAAGTTTGTATTCAAAGTGAAAAGTATGGTTAATACAAACCAATAAAAAAATGAAGGTTCTCTTAACATTTGGTGTAATAATCAATTATTTCATGTTCTTCGGGCAAACCTTGATTTTAACCGCTAAAGATGAACAAGGTCAACTTGTAAACGGCTTTTCTGTATTCAAAAATTCTTTTTTTATAGGTAAAACGACAGAATTCACTTACCCGTTAGTATATAAAATGTATGATACGATAACCATTAAAAAGGATGGAATGGTATCAGATGAATTTGTGGCATTTACATTAGTTGATTCATTAACACATATTTTTAGCTTAATGCCTAATATCCGAGACAAAGAAGAGGTATTGGTGAAATATGAAAAATATAACAGAATTGCCGGAGGGCTAAACGAAAATGTAATTGATTATTTCTATTATCCGGATAGAGATGTTCTAATGATTTTAAAGTCATTAAATGGGGCCTATTATATTGAAAAGAAAACAGCTAAAGGTTCATCCAATTATCCGCTTGCTTTTAAGCCTCAATCATTATTTCTAGATGCGTTAGGTAATACGCATATATTATCAATAGATACAGCGTATCAAATTTGGTTGGAGGATTCATTGTTATATGTATCTAAGCTATCTAGAACATTATTTGATGTTAAAATCAAACCTTTAATTTCAAAAAATACGAAGTATGTGTTTTATGATAATTACTCTGATTTTAATCAATGTTATGTCTTGTCTAAAACTGATAATGCAAATAAGGTATCCCTAGTTTATAAAAGTTTAAATAAAGAAGCGTATATGGCCGCAAAGGATGAATACAACGAGATAGTTAATTTGTATAATAAAGAAACAACGCCTATAAATAATGTGATATTAAATGGTACGTGGGACGGGAATATGGTAAGCCTTGGAGAAACATGGCAGTTAATTCAAAAAATTGCTTGGTTTATACATGTAAGGTCTATTCCAATTAAATGTTATTCGTTTGGTATGAACGATTGTTTAGTTATCGTTAATTTTTATGAGGGTGAAGTTCGGAAGTTTGATTGGGCAGGAGCACCAATAGATTCGGTAGATATTGATTCTAAACGACTTAAAAACATAGAAATACACTATGATTTTTTTTATGACTCGATCTATTTTTATGGTGTCGATAATAACGCAAAAGAAATTTTCCATTTAAATGTTGATACGGGCAAGCTTAATTTAATAGGTAATTTGAATCAAATAGAACCTACACAAATTAAGATTATTGGAAACTATGCCTACTTTTTAAGTCGGAATGAGGTTGGCTTTAATAAGTTGTACAAAATGAAAATTGATTTATAATTTTTTTTGGGGGAGGGAGGCTTGTGGATGTAGGATGCGGTGTTTTCAATTATAAAAATTCGCAGATCTGGTAGCACAAACCGACAAAATTGTATATTCGTACATACGCAATAAACCTGCGCTTATACATCCAAATTTGGTATGCTTGGAAAACTTTTGGTAATGTTATAAGTGAGTTATGCCCAATATTAAGACAAATTGTTAGATATCATATTTGGCAAAATATTTGTAAATCAATAGTTAAAAGAAAAAATGAATAATAAAACAATAACAGCAATTTCAGCTGGGACATCTTATTCGATGTTAAAGTTAAATGAATCAAGCGTGGATCCTTATACACGCTCAGCTATCGGGTCAATTTTAGGGTTTACCTTAGCACTCAGCCCCAATAATAACCATCGGTTCATCGGTATTGGGACAATGATAGCCGGAGCACTACAATTAATTGATATTGCAAAGGGAGGTCGGTTAATTAAAAACCAATGCAATTTACCAGTTTATATAATCGGCGAAAATGGTGGTGTATCTGTTCTTGAATATGGTAAAGTTCCATCAGGTAATATAGATGGTTTCTCATTCAAGGGATTAAATGGTGTTTTTAAACTTTCTGATGGTGTATATGCAAAAATAAATA
This sequence comes from Crocinitomicaceae bacterium, assembly GCA_040383285.1. Classification (GTDB taxonomy): domain Bacteria; phylum Bacteroidota; class Bacteroidia; order Flavobacteriales_D; family Crocinitomicaceae; genus UBA952. The sequence continues at coordinate 3,095 of JBEIDV010000066.1, forward strand.
CAAACAATTCAATTCAATATACTCCTGGACTTGGCCGATTTATTAACCAAAGTGTAAGGAGTGGGGGCTATAAATCAAAACAATGGGTTGACCAGCAAACCGATCTTCGTTGGAAAGAATTATACAGTAAATCAATTTAACACTGGGCATAACACGGGTTTAGCTTCGCTGATTTTCAATTGGCAAAAGTGGCGGTTCAGTGCTCCGCATCAACATTTTTTGTGAAAATCGCCACCTTCGCCAAGCCCGAAACCGTTAGGCCTAATATTACAAAGACAGTAAAGATTAATTAAGTCTTAACAGTCAGCTTCAGTCAAATGACAATATGTCAGATAAATTGAAGTGGAATAAAAATTGATTAACATTTCATAAAAAGAAAATGAAGAAGAACCGATTAACGATAACTAGCTCCAGTATTGTGTCATATGCTGGGATTAAAACGCTTGAAAATAAGATTGATCCTTATACAAGAATGTCATTAGGACTTCTTGCAACAGTAGGATTATCACTTTCAGAAAATCAAACAACCAGAAATATTGGATTAGGGCTTGGTATAGCATCTTTGCTACAGTTATTAGACATAAAAAAAGGAGGGAAAATAACGCGGAATGATTCAAATATTCAATTTTATATTTTAGACGAGAATCAAGGCGTGACAATTTTAGAGCCTGGTCAAACGCCAAGTAATTCCATCGATGGATTAACATTCAAAGGTTTAAATGGTGTTTTTAAAGTGTCTGATGGTGTATACGTTGAATTAGGAACGGACAATAGTATCAATTATTCGTTTGGATTTGGGAAGCTAATAAATCAGAATTTAAGAAGTGGGGGCTATAAGTCAAAACAATGGGTTGACCAGCAAGCCGATCTTCGTTGGAAGGAATTACACAGTAAATCAATTTAATACTGGGCATAACAGCACCTACCCAAAAGGCGGGGTTTCGTGTTCCAGAGATAGTGTTGTGGTTAATCAAATATTAGTTTTTCAAATCAAGCTTTGTGGTAAATGTCCCGCCCTTCGGGTAGCTGCGGAACGTTAGCCATAATTTGACACAAATAAATACCATTATAGTTAATATGAAACATAAAATCACCCTTAACAATGACAGCCCTAGTGAATATTTTGAATCAAACTCAGAATTCAAATCGGTTATAATTAAAAAGATTAAATATTCAAACTCAAAAGACGTTTCGACACTGCTTTGTAATTGGCTTCAAGGACCTTTTGGAGGAATCTTTTCAATTCCAATTTCCGAAGCATATGCCAATCAACAAGACAAATTTGATATTATTAAAATGTCGAAGGCGTTTGATGAACCATTTAAAGGTTCATTTGATAGACTAGATATTAAGTTAGAAAAGGAATTTGAAAATAACTCATCAGAATTGACATTTGAAATTGAATTATCTTAAACAAACTATAGCTAACACATGGTAAGCAAAAGTGGCGGCTTTTAGGTTTGAATGATGCATTTCGATTGGGAGAAAACACACGATTTCATTTGAAATCGCCACTACGCCAAGCCGCAAAACGTTAAATTTACCCTTATGAAACAACTATTAACCCTATTAATCGGGCTTTTTTGGACAGCCACAGTATACGCAGATTGCGCCGGAGCTGGGCTAAGTGTATTTCCTAATGGAAAGTCCATCAATCAAAATTCAATTTTTGTCCTTACCGGATATGCGGAAAGTCAACACGTTATTTTAGGACTTAACACAAAACATGCGATCTACCTAAAAAGTGGGAATAAGAAAATAAAACTGCTGGTAACCGAGGTTTGTGTCGGACAATTCTATTTGACTCAAGCGGTGTTAAAACCCGAAACCGCATTAGAACCAGGCTTGGAATATACCATGTTCATTGACAGCCTCCCGGAATACGAACGTTTTGAAAAGTACAGTAGGACAACTCAGGAATACGAACCAGTTAGGTATACAGTGGTCGAAGAAATAGATAATGAAAAACCAACCCTTACGGACAAACCCAAGGAGTTAAAAAAGACGCTCGTTTATTATGGTTGCGGACCTTCTATTCACGTTGTTTTTAGTAATCCAGCAAAAGATAGCTCAGATATCATTGTTAAGACCATGGTAAAAAATTCAAAAACAGGGAAAGAAACAACCTATTATATTGAACCTGAGGGAGACAAAATCAAAGTTGGACACGGCATGTGCTCTGGGGCATTTGTCTTTGACGACAGCAAGCATTACGAAGTAGAATTTTCTTTTATAGACAGTGCCGGCAACTTAACCGCTTGGTCAGGGGACAGGATTAAGTTTACAAAACCTACAGAGCAAACCGACTATAAGGATGAATAGAAAACCATACAAAATTCGTGGTAGGTTGATCCCGTACATGTGGACTTAAAAATCGTTATTTTCAAGTTCGTTCAAATCGATTACTGCTTCCCTTAAATGATCTTGTTTAAACTCTTTCATGCCACATTAGATCAAAGGGTACCATTTGCATTCATACGTTTTTCATGGTATATGCTTACTTTGCGGTGAAAAAAAGTGTTAATATCCGCAAAAATGCGGCGAATAATTAATATATTTACCGCACAATGAAATATTTTAGTTCAAAATACATCTATGAATACCCGAATTGGCCCCAATTTTATTGGCGTGAACAGGAAATCAGTGCCTTGTTTGGGGAGGTGCGTAACTTGCAAGGCAGGTTATTCGCTCAAATTAACATGCTCGGATTCACCGCAAAAGAAGAAGCAACGCTTGCTACCATGACCATGGATGTTTTAAAAACATCCGAAATAGAGGGAGAGAATTTGGAGTATGAACATGTTCGCTCTTCTATAGCCAAACGGCTCGGAATTAATGTGGGCGGATATTTGCCTACCCGAAGAAACGTGGATGGTGTGGTAGAAATGATGTTGGATGCAGCGCAGAACTATCAAAATCCGCTCACCCATGAACGCTTATTCGGTTGGCATGCGGCCTTGTTTCCAACGGGGTATAGCGGGATGTATAAAATAGACGTCGGTTGCTATCGATCCGAAGAAATGCAAATTGTATCTGGTGCAATGGGTAAACAGCGCGTCCATTACATGGCGGTTCCAGCCGTCAACGTACAGGCTGAAATGGAAACCTTTCTCGCTTGGCTCAATACCGATCAAGGCTTGGATCCCGTTATAAAATCTGCACTCGCGAATTTTTGGTTCATCATCATACACCCCTTCGATGACGGCAACGGAAGAATCGCTCGAGCCATCTCTGATTTGCTCTTGGCCCGCGCTGATAATACCCCTGATCGCTTTTACAGCATGTCCACTCAAATCATGGAAGAGCGGAAGCACTATTATGCCATGTTGCAAAAGGTCCAACACAGCAAGGGCGATGTCACTGAATGGATGCAGTGGTTTCTGATGTGCCTAAAAAATGCCTTGTTGAGTACTCAAGCATCGCTGGATATGGTGTTAAAGAAGCATGAGTTTTGGAAAAATCACGAGCATACCGAGCTGAACGAACGGCAGCGGAAAATGTTGAATAAATTGTTTGAGCCGTTCGACGGTAAATTAAAGTCCTCCAAATGGGCAAAAATGACCAAATGTTCTGCAGATACCGCACTCCGAGACATCAAAGATTTAATAGATAAAGGAATCTTGCGTCAAGAGCAACAAGGTGGACGCAGCACAAACTATGAATTGGTGGCGTTTTAAACTCCTTACCGTATCACGGTGATGTGACCAGAAACTACCTTGTTGTTATGTTTCACACGAAAAATAAGTATATTTGATTGCTATGATAAAGTACATTCAGGAACGTTTAAATGAAATTGCTATACTTTGCAAATTGCATCAGGTATCGTCGATTGCATTGTTCGGTTCGGCTGCTAATGAAACCATGAATGAGCACAGCGACATCGATTTATTGGTTGAATTCTCAGAGGATTTAGATGTGCTGGAATACGCTGATAATTATTTTTCATTACTTGAAAAACTTGAAGCTTTATTGGGAAAACCTGTGGATTTAGTTTCGAGAAAATCACTGACAAACCCAATTCTAATGCAAGAAATTAATCGTTCAAAAGTAGCATTATATGCAGCTTAATATCCTTAAATATCTACTCGATATTGAGTCCGTTATTTCTGAAGCGAAATTCTAAAAATTAAGAGCGGGTAGGCTTACCGTATCACGGTGATGTGTCCTGAAACCATCTTGTTGTCGTTGGTGGTGAGCTTGTAGAAGTATACCCCCGCCTCTAAGTCCTTTCCGCTCGCATCCTTTCCGCTAAACGGCGCACTGCTGTTCGTCATTTCATAAACTACATGGCCCCAGCGGTTTAATATGATTAAATCAAAATCGGTACAGTCTATAAATAAATTGTCGAGTGCTAAGACATCGTTTATTTGATCCCCATTCGGTGTTACCACATTTGGAACCGTTAGGTTCTCTATGGTTACGGATGGCAGGATATTAAACGGCAAGGTCTCGCTAAAGTCACACCCATTGGTACCTTCAACAGTGAGCGTAGCCACATAGGCGCCCGGATTCAAGAAAATATGCGAGAACGATGGAAAGGCGAAATCGCCAACTCCAGGGATGTTCCATGTCAATTGATTAAAGGTGTAATTCCCAAGATTCAAATCCACCTGAAACGTTCCTTCTTGACCACATGAAGTAAGTGCGGAAGGAATAAGCGTTGGAACGGCAACAATGGTGAATTCCACGGTATCCGTCGAACTACAGCCTTCGTCGCTGGTAACGCTAAGAACGGCTTCATACGTTCCGGTGCTGTCATATACATGCGTAGTATTCGAAACCGTTGCATTTTGACCATCACCGAAGTTCATACTGTACACCACACTTGGTGCAGGTGGCGGATTGCTTGTCCAGCTCAACTGACTTGTAAATTGCGCGCTTTCCCCGTCACAAAGCGGATTCACACTAAGATTAACTGTTGGTATCGGATGGAAGGTAATACTAAAGGTATCGCTTGCAACACAGTTATTTTGTGTAAGTAATTCAACCCAAAAGGTTTCTACGCTATACGCTCCTGCATTGGACATAACGCCGTTTACTATTCCGGTATTTCCGATAAGTCCTAAGTCATCGTACCAGAGAATAGATTGTATCGGATCGGATGGGTCGCTTTGGGAAGTACTATTGAAATTAATTAGTGTTCCGCAGGTTTCTATGGGTCCTTGATGTGATATTTGAGGCGCACTCAACACCTGTATGGTGTCATAGGCTATCGGTGAAATACAGGCGCCTAAATTAGAATACAATTCAATCGGGTAGAGGCCAGGTACTAATCCGGAAATACTCAACGAGTCATTTACTGCTAGGGTATCGTTGTTGAAATCCCAATGATACGTAAATGCACCATTCAAGGTAGTTTCTGCAAGCAGGGTATCTCCTAAACACAGCGGTGAATTGGTATTGATAAGTGGTGTGGTGGGCGTGGAAATAATGGTAATCGCTACGGTATCCGGAATCAATTCACAGGCACCCGGATTGAATCCTGAAATGATGTAATTTCCTGATTGCGCAGGGACGACACCATATAAGGTTAAGGATGCGCCATTGGTGGTGATTCCTAAAGGTCCTGTCCATGTATAGGTGGCTCCTGGAAGTGAATCCGTCGCGAGCACTAAGGTGTCCCCACTGCATAGTAAATCGTTTGCGGCATCAATTTCATATTTATAGGCTGCAAAGTCTGAGAAATATCCATACCGACATCCTGAATTTGCACCGCCATGAATTACCCCGAGATGAAATTTTGCACTTGGATTTTCTAAACGACTCGCGGCTTGAACGCCAATAAATCCACTTCCGTCCAACTGTGCATACATCCAATTGTTATTCGTTCCCGGAACGGGTTGAAAAATTCCAGGACCAACATTCGCTGGTGAACCATTTAAGGTAAATGAATTTTCTCCGCCGGCAGGCACTAAAATATTCATCGCAAAAAACTCATTCGTAGAACGTACAAAGGCCACCGTATTTGAACCCGTACAAACTACAGGAGGAACGATTGCACCGCCTACCTCGCAACCAAATCCTGTGGTATGCAACACATATACGGGCTTATCCGCTTGTATGTAGGCCGTTGGGTTGGATTGGGTGTGCACATAAAGGTTCGTAGCATTCAAGGTTCCTACATTCACCCCATCTATGGTAAGTTGCGTGTTATTCTGTGTCGCAACCACATACACCTTGTCTGGTCCATTCAAATATCCTTTGAGGGTTACATATTCTTTTCCTGTAACTGGGACAGGAATGGTTTGATCCCC
>JBEIDV010000067.1:0-9246 GCA_040383285.1 Crocinitomicaceae bacterium
TAAGACAAGGCCACATACATGATTGGTCTAATTTCCACTTGGCCATTCACAGCCACTGGACGTTCAACAATGTTGTGCATTCCCAGAATCGCGGATTGCGGAGGATTAATAATTGGAGTGGATAACATGGAACCAAAAACACCACCGTTTGTGATCGTAAAAGTTCCTCCTGTCATATCTTCGGGTGTAATCTTACCGTCTCTTGCCTTAATTGCCAAGCGTTTAATTTCGCGTTCAATATCCGCTAAGGACATCTGTTCTGCATTGCGCACTACCGGTACCATTAAACCTTTTGGTGAAGAAACGGCAATACCCACATCCGCATAGTCATGAAAAATCATCTCATTTCCATCGATTTGACCATTTACTGCAGGATACAGTTTCAACGCTTCTGTTACCGCTTTAGTAAAAAAGGACATAAATCCTAAATTCACTTCATGGTGTTTAGAAAAGGCATCTTTATACTTTGCACGAAGGTCCATTACCGGTTTCATGTCAATCTCATTGAAGGTAGTTAACATGGCTGTTTCATTCTTCACGGCGACCAGACGTTCGGCAATTTTTCGACGCAGCATCGACATTTTCTCACGACGTGTATCTCTAGTACCTCCCCAACCTGCAGAAGCATTTCCATCAAACCCAGCAGACAAGGCGTTCATTACATCATTTTTTGTGATGCGTCCATCCTTACCGGTGGCTTTAATTTGGGCAGATTTAACATTGTTTTCGTCCATTAATTTAGCTGCAGCCGGAGATGGTGTACCTGCGGCATACGAGGCTACAGGGTTTGGATTTGGCACTACCGCCTCCTCTTTTTTCGGTACTGGTGCAGCAGCTGGTGGAGTTGCCACTTCTTTTGCTGGTGCACTACCCGCTGGCTTGGCCGCACTGGTATCAATTAAACATACCACTTGACCTACCTTAACCGTATCACCTTCTTGCGCTTTGAGTGTAATAACGCCACTTTGTTCAGCGGGTAATTCTAAGGTCGCTTTATCCGAATCTACCTCAGCAATGGCTTGATCTTTCTCTACATAATCTCCATCTGCCACTAACCATTGAGCGATTTCTACTTCTGATATTGATTCCCCTGGAGAGGGTACTTTCATTTCAAGTATTGCCATAATTTTATTTTTCAACCGTTAATTTAGCATAAGCAAAAAGCGAATCATACAAGTTCGCCAATCGTTTTTCATGCAATTTTTTAGAACCTTCCGCAGAGGCAGCACTTGCTCCCCTGTGAATTCCTATTAAGTTTAATGCCCTTAAATTCATCGCCATGTAGGTCCACGCCCCCATGTTTGCAGGTTCTTCTTGGGCCCAGATCACTTGTGTAGGTTTATATTTCCCTATAATTTCATTGATTTGTTTCTCTGGTAAGGGATACAACTGTTCAACGCGCACAAAGGCCATGTTTTGAACACCTAAGTCCTTCGCTTTAACTTTCATTTCATAATAGAACTTTCCAGAACATAGGACCACGGTATCCACGTGATTTACATCTACCCCTGTGTCATCTAATACTTCGCAGAAGCTACCTTTTTCCATTTCTTCTAAGGTAGATGTGGCATCTGGATAACGCAATAACATTTTCGGAGAGAACACAACCAAAGGTTTTCTGAAATCGCGTTTTAATTGACGTCTGATTACATGGAAATGGTTGGCTGGTGATGAGGTATTCACAATTTGCATATTCAAATCGGCACATTGCTGTAAAAACCGTTCAAGTCTTGCACTGGAATGTTCGGCACCTTGCCCTTCATATCCATGCGGAAGCAGCATCATTAACCCAGATTGAGTTGCCCACTTATCTTCTCCTGCGGAGATAAACTGGTCGATCATAATTTGAGCCCCATTAAAGAAATCACCAAATTGTGCCTCCCAAATGGTTAAACCGGATGGATGAGCTAGCGAATATCCATACTCAAAGCCGAGCACACCATATTCCGACAATAAGGAATTATAGGCATAAAATTTAGCTTGACTTTCCGTTAATAAATTTAGCGGCTCAATCTCTTCCTCGGTATCTTCGGTTTTAACAACTGCATGCCGATGTGAAAAGGTTCCGCGTTCAACATCCTGACCGGATAGTCGAACACTATGTCCTTCATTAAGAAGGGTTGCATACGCTAACATTTCAGCGGTTCCCCAATCCAATTTATTATTCTCAATGGCAGCAAGTCGATCTTCGTAGATCTTTGAGATTTTTCTAAAATACTTTTTGTCTGCTGGAAGGGTAGCTAATTTTCTACCTAGCTCAAGCAGTACTTTTTTCGAAACCCCCGTTTCCGGTGATTTTTCGAAATCAACGGCTTTTCCGTGTCTATATCCTTCCCATGTAGCACTTAAGAAATCAAATACTTGGGCCTTATCGTTTTTACGCGCAATTTCAAATTCAGATTCTAAGAATTGAATGTATTGTTCCTCAATATGCTTAGCTGTTTCTTCCGTTAACACCCCCTCCGCTTCTAATTGACGCTGGTAAATCACTTTTGGATTTGGGTGCTTCATGATGATATCATACAGGGTTGGCTGGGTAAATTTAGGCTCATCCCCTTCGTTGTGTCCATATTTTCTGTAGCAGAGTAAGTCGATAAAGATATCGCGCTTGAATTCTTGACGATACGCAACGGCAATTTCCATGGCCTGCACAACTGCTTCTACATCATCACCATTCACATGAAAAACCGGAGAAAGCGTTGTCTTAGCGACATCGGTACAATAGGTAGACGATCTACCATCCAAGTAATTGGTGGTAAAACCCACTTGATTATTGACCACAATATGTACGGTACCCCCTACGCGGTAACCATCTAATTGCGCCATTTGTATGGTTTCATAAACAATTCCTTGACCTGCAATGGCAGCATCACCGTGAATTAATACAGGACAAATCTTATCCTCGCTGTGTAACACATGATCAATTTTTGCACGAGCAATTCCTTCAACCACGGTGTTTACCGCTTCTAAATGTGAAGGATTGGGTGATAGTGTGAGTCCAAGCTCCTGCCCGTTGTCCAAGGTAATGTGTGAGGTAAATCCTTGGTGATATTTCACATCCCCATCAAAATACATATCAAACTCAAATTCTTTTCCTTCGAACTCTGAGAAAATATCGCTGGGTTTTTTGTTGAACACATTCGCCAAGGTGTTTAAGCGGCCGCGGTGTGCCATCCCCATAACGAAATAGGAAATACCTGCTTCGGAACCTTTATGAATCAAGGTGTCAAGGGCTGGGATTAAAGCCTCACCCCCTTCAATTGAGAATCGTTTTTGACCCACGAACTTTTTACCTAAAAATGCTTCAAACGCTGAGGCTTGAGCGAGTTTTTCAAAGATCTTAACTTTACGTGTAGCGTCTAGTTTGGGTCTGTTTTTTAATTCAATTCTGTTTTTCAACCAAGCAATTCGTTCGGGATCACGCATGTAAACGAACTCAATGCCAATGGATTGACAATACGTCAATTCCAGGTGATCTATAATTTCCTTTAAGGTTACGGGTCCGAGTCCGATTTCTTCACCCGCTTGAAAAACCACGGCTAAGTCGGTTTCAGCCAATCCGAAATTTGCAATTTCTAAGGTTGGTGAATACTTTCTGCGCTCCCGTACCGGATTCGTTTTGGTAAATAAATGCCCGCGTGTTCGATAGGCATTAATGAGGTTAAGCACGTTAAACTCTTTCTGAAAATTCTCAGGAATACCTCCACCAGAGGCGAAATCAGTTTGTGCAAATTCAAAGCCCTCAAAGAACTTTTGCCAACTCAAATCAACATTGGTTGGGTTTTGTTTGTATTGGTTATAGAGATGCTCAATTGCATTTACATCAGCGTTCCCCACATATGAAATTTTATCCATCTTTTACTCCGGATTTATATCGTTCGCAAAGTTATCAAATTACGAGGAATTCCCCTACTATTCTGATTTATTTGTGGCATACTTAATTCCAATCATTACCACAGAAATAATCATTAATAATCCGCCAATTGGGGTGATGGGGCCAAGAAAAGCTAACTTGACATGGGTTATTTCTGCCAATACCAGTCCATAAATAGACCCTGAGAAACAGCCTAAACCGATTAAAAACAAGGTAATCCAAGAGGTGAATGGCTTCTGAATAAATACAGGTTGGAATGAAAGGATTAAAAGTAAAAGTGATGCGTAAAACTGATATTTAACCGCTGTTTCAAATGCGACTTGCCATTTCTCAATAACAATTTCTTTTAGTGCGTGTGCGCCAAAGGCCCCAAGCGCAATGGAACATGCGAACAGAAACAATGCAAATAGGGTCAACTTTTTATTCATTATCGAGTTTTCTTCAAAAGTATATATCTTCGTCCACATATATTTCATCTTATGAAGCTGAATTTTTACGCTATTTTATTGTTAGCCATTTTGAATTCCTGTGCGAGCAAAGATGATAACCAATCAAGTTCCGAAGACTACTACCAGTTCAAAGCCGTTGATTTAGGTGCTTATGATTTGGACGCCACCTTATTCATTCCGGATGAAACGGCAGGAATTGGCGCGTCATTTCAAACCACCATAGAACACGAAGAAGACTTCAAATGGAAGGTCATGGCCGGTCCGAATTTTCAATTATTTATTGAGGATTGGGGAGATAATGCAAACAAATTAACCGAGTTTAGAAAAGCCCTTAAAGATGATGATGTATTCAAGGTAAGCATTATCTCTGATAAGAATAATTGTATTATTTACAAGCGAGAATTGATCAAGCACATCAACGTTCCAAAATACAAGCATGTTTCATATCACATTTACAGTTTAACTAAACTTGGTGATTATTATTATGAGATTAAGAATAGAGCGGGCGGTGACAGTAAACCCGTAATTGATCTCATGGAAAAGTCAGTAAAATCCTTTAAAATCAAACCCGAGTGATTTCAAGAGAAGCCGTATTAAACGCATTAGCAAACATCCCGGACCCAGAATCAAAACAAGATATTGTCAGTGCCAATTTGGTTGGAAATATTGAAATAGATACTGACCGTGTTTATATTCAAGTGAACAGTATTAATCCCGCGTTACATGCTCGAAAACGCATGGAAGAAGCCATTCGGTTTAGATTAACGAAAGAATTAGGGGAGGATGTGCGCATTGAATGCGAAGTAAAAGCAGTTACCGGCACGGAGCGAAAAGGAAGACGGAGCGTTCTTCCGGAAGTAACCCATGTAGTGGCGATTGCGTCAGGAAAAGGAGGCGTGGGGAAATCTACGCTAACAGCCAATTTAGCCGTGGGATTAGCTCAAGCCGGATTCACCGTTGGCCTAATTGATGCGGACATTTATGGACCAAGTATGCCGACAATGTTCGATGTTGTTGGTCAACGCCCAACGATGGTTGAGGTAAACGGTAAATCATTGATAGAACCGGTTGTAAACTATAATGTAAAGCTTCTATCCATTGGCTTCTTTACAGATCAAGAAAATGCTGTAGTTTGGCGCGGACCTATGGCCTCTAAGGCCTTAACTCAGATGATTACCGAAGGGAATTGGGGGAAACTTGATTATTTACTCATCGATTTGCCTCCAGGTACAGGAGACATTCATTTATCATTGCTACAAACCTTACCCTTAGACGGGGTGGTTATCATTAGCACTCCGCAAGAAGTGGCTCTTGCTGATGCCCGAAGAGGAATTAACATGTTTAGGGTGGATGGATTAAACGTTCCAATTGTTGGAATCGTTGAAAATATGGCGTGGTTTACCCCTGAAGAATTACCAGAAAATAAATACTACATTTTCGGAAGAGACGGTGCAAAGAATTTAGCAAACGGGATGGGAATTGAATTTCGTGGTGCCATTCCATTGGTTCAAAGCATCCGTGAAGCAGGTGATGTAGGACGCCCTGCCGTACTTCAGAAAGGGTCGGTGATTGGATTGGCATTTGATGAATTAGTTCATAACTTTACGACACGGTTAAACGCCATAAAACAATAAGTATCAATGGAAAGTATTGAACAAAAAGTGAATTCAGCTATTTCATTAATTCGGCCATTTCTAAACGACGACGGCGGAGATGTTGAACTGGTTGAAGTAACTTCAGACCGCATTGTAAAAGTTCGCTTGACGGGTTCGTGTAAGGACTGTTCCATGAAACAATCAACCTTACGTGGCGGGATAGAAGAAACAATAAAAAAAGCCGTTCCTGAAATAAGCGCGGTGATTGCAGTTGAAGATTAATTCAAGCTCAGTGCTTACTCATACTTGATAAAGATATTCTTCGGTTCTGTAAAAAACCGTAATGCTTCCCACCCTCCTTCACGTCCTACCCCTGAATCTTTCATACCACCAAAAGGAGTTCTGAGGTCGCGAATCAACCAAGAATTCACCCAAACAATACCCATTTCCAGGCGATCAGCCATGCGATGTGCTACATTTAAGTCTTTGGTCCAAACCGAAGCGGCTAAGCCATATTTGGTGTCGTTTGCCATCGCAAGTGCCTCCGACTCCTCTGCAAAGGGCATGATAGAAACGACGGGTCCAAAAATTTCCTCTTGGTTTGTTCTACAGGAATTGGAAAGGCCTTCAATCACTGTAGGTGCAAGGTAGTACCCATCCTGATAAGGTGCTTCCAGGTGAACACGTACACCACCAGTTAAAACACGTCCTCCTTCTTCTTTAGCTAATTCTATATATCCGAGAATTTTCTCCATATGCCCCTTAGAGACAACGGCACCGATTTGGGCATTAGGATCTGCGGGATAACTTACGTTCGCGGAAGATACCCAATCCACAAAGGAGGTTTTAAATTCCTCATAAATATCTTGATGGACAAAAATTCTTGATCCGCATAAACAGATTTGACCTTGGTTAGAAAAGGATGACCTGAAGATTTCTTTCACGGTCTGTTTTATGTCCACATCCGGAAAAACAATGGTTGGATTTTTTCCACCTAATTCGAGGCTAAGTTTTTTAAACATAGGTGCAGCAACACGAGCAATGTGTTGACCTGTCGCTGTTCCACCGGTGAAGGAAATTGCCTTAATTTTCGGGTGAGCCACCATTTCATTCCCAATCTCAGGGCCTGTTCCGTGCAAAATATTCAATACACCAGCAGGCATTCCCGCTTCATTTGCGATTTTTCCAAGCAAGGATGCTGTATAAGGCGTAATCTCCCTTGGCTTAGCGATCACACAATTTCCTGCCGCTAAGGCTGGAGCGATTTTCCAAGAAAATAAATAGAGGGGGAGATTCCACGGTGAAATACAACCTACAATTCCTATCGGGCGCCGGGTAGTAAAATTAATCCCAACCTTTTCCATGTAATGTGACTCCGAAGAAAAATGTTCTATTGCCGTAGCAAAAAAATGAAAATTCGATACCGCCCTCGGGATATCTACATGTGCCGCTAACTTTTCGGGTTTACCATTATCCCGAGATTCTGCCACAACAAATTCATCCATACGCGCTTCAATGCCTGCGGCTAAACGCAGTAAAATCGCACTTCGTTCATTCACGGACATCCCTGACCATATGGGGAAAGCACGCTCAGCGGCATTCACGGCCATTGTTAGGTCATCCGCTCCTGATCGCGGAATTTGGGAATAAACTTCCCCGGTTGCTGGATTTACATTGTCTAAATATTGTCCAGAAACTGGCGCATGATAGGCCCCGTCAATGAAGTTCTTTAGGTATTCCATAGTGATATTAATTATCCGTTAATACTTAAATTCTTTTCCTTTTTCTCGCGCTTCAATTCCTTCTTTCATCCATAAGGGTTGTTCACCATTATTTAGGTAAAAATCAAAAAATTGACGCATGCGGATGCTTAAATCCATTTTATTGGGTAAGCGCGTTAGGTTATGGTCATCGTCGTTATAGTTTAACATCCAACAAGGTTTTCCCAACCTGCGAAGTCCCGTATACAACTCAATGCCTTGATACCACGGCACGGCACCATCCTTATCATTTGCCATTACTAGTAGGGGTGTATTGACCTTAGGTAAATGGAAAATTGGCGAGTTTTCTATGTACAGGTCAGGGCGTTCCCAGATGCTTGCCCCAATTCTACTTTGTGTAGATTCATATTGAAACTGACGGTTTAAGCCACTCCCCCAACGAATACCCCCGTAAGCGGAGAACATATTGCTTACCGGTGCTCCGGCCATTGCCGCCTTGTATCGGTTTGTCATTGTAATGAGTTGGGCGGTTTGATAGCCTCCCCAGCTTTGACCTTGCAAGCCCATGCGTGTAGAATCAATCGAATAATTTTTAAGCATGTAATCGGTTCCACTCATAATGCAATCATACGCTCCTTTAGCTGGATACCCTGGTTTATATCGAATATCTGGAATCAACACTAAATACCCTGCAGACGCATACTCTGTTGGATTAATGGTGCTTGCTGTCGGTGCGGGACCACGATAACTATGTAAGTTATCTCCGTTCAATTCATAGTAATACACCAAGAGTGGATATTTTTTCGCCGGGTTATAATTCTCCGGTTTGTATACAATTCCTTCTAAATCAAATCCTTGATAGCTTTTCCAACGGATTAATTCAGCGGTTGGCCAGAGGTACTCTGATTGTTGTGGATTAGCCCATGAAACTCGTTTGAATACGCTTACATTTCCACCAACTTCAACATCAGGAAACTGATCCACCCGCATGCGACGAAGCACATACACGGATGTATCTTTTGCTTTAGTGAATGACAATACTTTGAAATCTCCCCGATCCACCATTTGAAGTAAAAATGAAGGCGTTGCCGTCCAAATAGATACTTTTTTTGTGGTGCGATTCCTCGCTTGAAAATAACCACTATTCCATGCTACATTGATTGAGTCTGAATTCCATTTAATCCATTCCCAATCTGTAGTTTGAGTATCGTCGAAGGTTAAACAACGATTCTTTTTCGTGCGTAGATCAAACTCATAGATATTATCTTGCGAAGCATAGTAATAGGCGTCGCCATTCGCATTGAACCCATAGGTTGCTGCGGGACCTGGATCCATGGGTTGTCCGTTCAGGTCTTCTTCCCAAGGCTCTTTTACTGAACAACTCATACAGATTTCATTCAAATTTTGGTCGATTTGAAGTACATAGTGATTTTTACGGTTCGGGTCGAAATAGGTAAATAAACTTCCATCGTTGGATAGATGCCCTGCATAGGCGACTGCCTTTTTAAGTAGCACGTGTTCTCCTGTTCGAAGGTCTAAGCGATACACATCGTTCAGGGATGGGTTTTTCCATTGTGCTTGAATCGCATAAGGTTCATCATGATAAA
>JBEIDV010000068.1:0-9230 GCA_040383285.1 Crocinitomicaceae bacterium
AGGGGATTAATTCACTATACATTACAGGACGGTAATTTTGATTGGCATTGGCATAAATCGTGGCATTCAAAAGTGGTTTTTTAATAAGCATATATTTAGCACTTAATCCGCCGAGTAGTAAGTATCGATCTTTTGATTGGTTGGAGATATAACCAGCACTGACTTGGTTTGTCTGTCCACTCATGGAGGCTTGAATTGTTTCTGCTCTAAACCCAGGGATAATGCTTAACTTCTTGCCAATGCTAAATAGATTCTCCATGAAAATAGCGGCATTTTGTGTTTGTAAATCAAGGTCTCGTTGATAGAGATTTCCAGAATTATCCGCACGTACTGATAAATCGAAGTCGCTTCCTCCGGTTCCTATTCCTTTTTGTAGGCGTTGAATGTCACTCAAGCAATAACGCACCCCGCCGTTAATCACCTGGTTTTGACCTCCGATTTTATAGCCTTTACTCAGTCGTATTTCACTAGAAATCGTGTTGTATATGTCTCTATCGACATCTCTTAAATTATATGAACCAATATTGGTATTGAAGGTATCTGCAACATTAATAGCTTTTAAGAACCCAACACTGTTTCTATTTCCATATAAATAGTTAAGGGTTGCGTGCAGTTTTAGTTCATTTTTAAATGTGTGATGAAGCTGTATAGAAGCCATTTTCCATGGAACTTCAAACCAATTTCGTTGACGCAGCGAGGTGTCAGGCGTATGCTTCGCCATGGTATCGTGTAGACCTCCGGCTTGCTTACTTAAATAGTAACTGTTGTTGTATTCAACCGTGATTTTTCCTCGCTTCCAAGCATATCCAACTTTTGCAAAATACATGTTAGTATAGTATTGGCTATTGGCACGAAACCCCTGCGCTTGGCGATGCTGCATAAACCCATAATAGGTCCACGCCCCTTGCTTTCCTCCAATCGCGTTAAAGCTATTGAACATTCCAAATGACCCGGCGGTATGCGACCCTTCATAAGTAAGTGGACGCTCACCCAGTTGATCTTTCAGTTGATAGTTGATCATTCCGCCAAATTGAGATCCGTATTGTAAGGCGGATGACCCACGGTATACTTCAATGCTCGATACGGCATCAAGGCTTGGCGAAAAATAGGCTTCGGGATATCCTGAGGGGTCAGCAGCGATGTCGTACCCATTCTGACGCATATTAAATTCCCAAGAACGGTTGGCGCTTAATCCGCGGGTGGAAATGCTTGTTTGTAATCCAGAGGCGTCATGCTCAGAAACAAAAATTCCCGGTGTTTTACGGAAGACTTGACGGTAATTATTCGTTGATAAATCCATTTCACGACCATTTAATAGAATTACCTCCATCTTTTTTCCCGCCACGATTCGCATTCCGTATATAGAATCTGGAATAATTTTGTTAAGTGGATAGGTTCTCACCAATACATCTGCTGTTATTTTGTTGTTCTCTTGACCAAAGGTTGTATGAATTGCCGTAAGAATTAGAAATAATGAACGTACGATTAAACGCATGATTTTTTTTCTGCAAAGTAACTGCCTAGTCATACCAAATTCAATACCTTAAAAATGGTATTTTAGAATCATTCTAAATAAATACTATAAAAGAGGTACGCTTGCGGTAAATTTTTTAAATCCTAACGAGGGATATTTTTATCTTTGTGTCATGCGTCTAGTTAAGGAAATTCCACACAGTCATTATTTGGTTCAAGTTCATGAATACAATGGGAAGTATCTATTAAAGATTACCTTGGATAACTATGAACAAGTATTTAAAATACCGGTAAGTGATGTGACAGATTTAGCCTTGTTAGAAGCTAACTTAACCAAGGAATTTTGGTCGTCATGTTTGCAGCGATTTTTTTCCATGCGCGAAGATGCAGCTAAGTTCTTACCTTAAATTTATTGTTATGAGATTATTTTATTTATTAGTAGCGGGCTTATTGCTTCAATCGTGCGGGAATAAGGATGTTAAAGAGGATCAAGCGGATAAAAACCCTACGGTCATTACGCGGTATGATAAAAGTTTGGTTATCGCTTACTATCATCAAGACAGTCTGAAGGAACGCTTCGATTATTACAAGAAGGAAGATCAAGTTATTACTAGAAAACAGAAAATGTTTGAAGCAGAAATGAAGCGTCGTGGTAAGGAGCTAGAAGATTATGTACGTCGAAATGATGAAAAAGCACGAAATGGCTTGTTGTCACAAAATGAAATCATGCAGATTCAACAGAAGGCACAAACCATGGAGCAAGAATTAATGCAATATCAGCAGGCTCAAGCTGCAAAAATTGAAGAGGAATCTGTTAAGAAATTAGAGGCTATCACCAAGAAAATTGAAACCCTTGGGAAAATGTATAGCGAAAAGAACAACATTGATATTCTGTTAATACATGGCGCTGGGGGGCAGTTAAATTTCATTAACGAGAAAATGAACGTCACGTCTGATTTTATTCGCTTTTTGAATGATAACCAAGCAAGTATCGAAAAAGACTTGAAATAACATGCTAATAGCGGAACAAAAGCGAAAAGAAAATATCATAGAGTACTTGCTCTACATGTATCAAATTGAGGATATCGTTCGCAGTTTGAATTGCGATTTTGAGCGAATTAAAACCTCACTAATCCCTTCCGTATTGCCTAATCCATCGTTTCAACCGCAGTATGAGCGTTGGTATGAAGACATCTGCAACGAACTAAAGCGATCGGGTAAAACGAAAAAAGGACATCTCTATGAATTAGAAGAGGTGTTTGCCGAGTTGACACTCTTGCATCGAACCTTGCTTGAAATCATGATCGATGAGAAATATAAGGTGTTGGTAGAAAACGCTCTGCCTTCGATTGAAGAGTTTTCAAGTAAATCCACGCTGGTGAATGCCCATCCCATTGAGGTCTGTCTTCATGCGATGAATATGAAGTTGCAATTGAAATTAAGGAAACAAGAAATTACGGCAGAAACCGATGCGGCCATGGATTCCATGCGCATTTTATTGGCTTATATCGGTAGAGAATACGCTAAAATGAAAACAGGACAATGGGGCATTAATTTGAATTAATTTCAACCTTATATTTCATTTATTCCTTCAGTCCATTTTTCTTCATGGTATACATGACAGCTCAATCCATTGGTTATAATTACCTTTTTGGCTTGAAACACGTTTTGATATGCACTGATTTGCACCATAACCTCTGGCGTACATGGTACGTTGGTACGCTTGCATTCAACTAACAAACTTGGATTTCCATCTGCATCAAAGGTTGCGATATCCCATCGCTTCAATCGCTGGTTATAGGTTAAAGATTTTTCAACGGAGATATTACCGGATGGTATTTTTTTAACGTGAATTAAATACCCAATGACATGTTGCCTAACCCATTCTTCAGGAGTTAGTACTAACCATTTCTTACGAATAAGACATTGCACTTTGTAGTGTTCATTCTCCCGCCGCAATGACAATGGAGTAGGGGGAAACGAAAGGGGTATCATCACAGGCGTGGGAGCAGTAAATCGATGGGCTGGTAATTCAGGTCGAATACATGTCCAAGTACTTCATTCGTTAATACGCCTTTATACATATATACGCCATCTTTAAAACCAGGCTTAAAGCGAATGATATCCTCAATACTTCCTTTTTCTCCAATATCTAATAGCAAGGGTGAGAATATGTTGGAAAGGGCAAACGAGGCGGTTCGAGATACGCGGGATGCGATGTTTGGAACACAATAATGAACTACGCCGTGCTGAACAAAGGTAGGCGCATTGTGGTTGGTCACTCGGGACGTTTCAAAGCATCCGCCTTGGTCAATACTCACGTCAACTACTACAGATCCTTCTTTCATTTGTTCAATCATTTCTTCTGAGACCACACACGGGGTACGTCCCATTGGTGCTCTGAGTGCTCCGATGGCCACATCCGCTCGGCGGATGGCTTTAGCTAAAACCTTGGGTTGAATAATCGACGTAAATACACGGTTTCCAACGGCGATTTGAAGTCGGCGTAAACGTGCTACAGAATTATCAAATACCTTAACCGAGGCTCCAAGTCCAAGGGCAGCTCGGGTTGCAAATTCACCCACCGTACCTGCACCAATAATAACCACTTCGGTTGGTTGAACCCCAGCTACGCCTCCCAGCATCATGCCCTTTCCTTGTGTAAAGGATGAAAGCAATTCTCCAGCTACGAGTATCGCTGTATTTCCTGCAATTTCACCCATGGTGCGAACAACAGAAAATACGCCTTCTTCATCTCGAATGTAATCCCATGCAATACAGGTGGTTTTCTTATGCATGAGTTTTTGCAAAATTTCTTTGGGTTGTGTTGAAATTTGAAGCGCTGAAATAAAGGTTTGATTTCCGGGCATCAATTCAATTTCTTCTTCTGATGGAGGGGCCACTTTAAAAATGATATTGCACGAATAAACCGCTTTTTTATCATAGGATATTTCAGCTCCGGCCTCGCTATATTCGGTGTCTGAGAAATTTGTACCATCCCCGGCTCCGGTTTCAACCATCACACGATGCCCGTTGGCAACAAGAAGTGAAACTGCTTCAGGAACTAAAGCTACTCGCCGCTCTTGAAAGGAAGTTTCTTTCGGGATACCAATAAAAAGTTGTCCTTTTTTTCGTTTGATTTCCAACATTTCTTCCTGTGGCATGAATGCCCCTTGGTGTAATAGCGATTTAAGTAATTCAGGATCCGTGATCATGGGTTATGGAATAAGTTCTAGTTAACGAAGCATTCGTAGATATGGTTAGTGTAATTCTACGCTCAGGTAGAAAATTAATGATTTTTTCGGCCCATTCTACAAAAAAGAATGCATTTTCCTCAAATAATTCATCCAAGCCTAATTCATAGGCCTCTTCAGAAGAATTGATACGAAACGCATCGATGTGGTAAATTTTGGAACCGTTTTCGAGCAGGTATTCATTAATTAAGCTGTAAGTTGGGGATCCTTCTGGATCATTCACGCCCATTTTTTTTAAAAGTTCAATCACTAAGGTTGTCTTTCCGGCACCCATTTCGCCATGTAATTCCAGCGCCTTCGTTTTCGTAAGCATCTTTTGCAGATGTTCTACAAGGATAGGCAGGGTTTCTAGCGAATATTCGTTACACACCTTTTCCATATGGAGGATCATAAGTTTGTGCAGAATGACCATCCCACGTAAAATACTGTGGAATCTCAGAATCGATTTTCATAAAGGTTTGATAGTGAAGCCATTCCCCTAAATTAAAATAGGTGCCCTGCTTAATCGGTAGGGCATAGGGGAGGTGGCGGTGACCAAAAATGTAATAATCGTGCTGGTCTTTTTGTTGCATCGTTTGTGCAAATTGGTACAACCATTCATGTTCAAAACCCAAAAATTGATGTTCGTGTTCAGATCCTTCCCTACTTTTTCCAGAAAAAAAGCGGGCTAAACCAATTCCAAAATTCGGATGAATCCGAGCAAATGCCCATTGGCATAAAGCACTGCGTAAAAACAATTTAATGAACTTGTACCCGCGATCTCCGGGACCTAATCCATCGCCATGACCTAGGTAAATTCGTTTTCCATAAAGGGTTAATTGAATTGGATTTGCATATATTTTCATTCCAAATTCTTCCGTAAAGTATTGCTTAACCCACATGTCGTGGTTTCCGTAAAAAAAATGGAGTTGGATGCCACGGTCAGCTAATTCCGCAAGCTTACCAAAAAATCGGGAATAACCTTTGGGTATTACAGCGGCATATTCAAACCAGAAATCAAATACGTCACCTACTAAATAAATGTCTGTAGCATCTGTTGCCGCATAATCTAACCATCGAACAATAGCAAGTTCTCGTACCTTAGATTGTTCCTTCGTTGGAGCGCCTAAGTGAAAATCCGATGCGAAATAACAGACTTGCATGGCTTAGTGACCAAATATTTCAGCTAATTTGTTTTCTAAGGCTGGTCCTCTAAGGTTAGTTTGAAGGATATTTCCTTCTTTGTCTATTAATACCGTAAACGGAATGCTTGATACGTTGTATTTCTTGGATACTTTGCTGTTCCACCCGCCAAGGTCGCTCACGTGATGTGGCCAAATTAATCCATCAGCTTGAATTGCGCCTAACCATTTTTGCTTATCGGTATCTAAACTTACACTTACAATCGTAAACCCATCGTCTTTGTACTTCGTATAGGTTTTTACCACATTCGGATTTTCTTTTCTACATGGACCACACCAAGAAGCCCAAAAGTCAATCAATACGTATTTACCTTTTAAATCAGAGAGTTTGAGGTTAGTTTTACGATCGGTAAGTAACTCTTCGAAATCCGGCGCTGGTTTTCCGGGAGCAAACTGAGCTGCACTTTCTGCTTGACGTTTTTCTTCCTCTTTTTGCTTAGCAAGGTTATTCGCATAGGTAACGTATTCACGTACGGTAGGACTTTGTCCGAATCCTGTAACCACCTGGTTGAGGATAGATACCCACGCATCAAATTCATTGTTTACATCTAAGGAAACAAGGGCGACAATTAAGGCAGCTGAATTTTCATTACTTGCCACAAATTGTTGTCGTTCAGTCATATACGATATATATTCACGAGTCATATAATCGTTAAGTTTTCGTCGGCTTGCGGTATCCGCAGTGGGTATCGCGTTAATTGCTTTGTACGCCGAGTCTTTTTTCATGTTCCAACGTTCCATTCGAACTGCGAACTGGTTCATGGCTTGTGATTCATCCGATCCTACAAAATTGCAAATGTCTTTTAAGTTCTTTTTATCCCCATATACTTTGATGTCGCTGCTATCTCTTAAAATAATATTGACATGTAAGTTACCCACGCGAACGACGTAGTAATCGGGCGATGGAACCGTAGTTTTTAAGGTGAATTTCCCTTGTTTATCGGCTTTGGTGCCTTGATAGTTGATGTACCCTTTTCCTGTAAATTTAGCAATGTACACAGAGTCTGACGGAGCATTCAAGAATTGCCCACTTACCTTTACCGAGGTTTGCGCGTAACTCAGAGATACCAGCAGTATCGAAATAGTAGCTAAGATGAAATGTTTCATTGGTTCGTAGTATAAAAAGATTCTATTTTTTGAACTAAGGCTGCTCCGCGAAGTCCCTTAGCAATGATTTTTCCTTCAGGATTTACGAGTACCGTAAATGGAATGCCATCAAAGCCATAGAGTTGAGGCATACCACTTTTCCAACCGCGCAAGTCGCTTACGTGGGTTTTCCAAACTAAACCGTCACGCTGTATCGCTTCTTTCCATTTGGCGG
The DNA here is from genome assembly GCA_040383285.1 of Crocinitomicaceae bacterium. Taxonomy (GTDB): domain Bacteria; phylum Bacteroidota; class Bacteroidia; order Flavobacteriales_D; family Crocinitomicaceae; genus UBA952. Next base: position 7,230 of record JBEIDV010000068.1, read on the forward strand.
GATCTTCATCCAGTGAAACCGATAATATCGTAAAGTTCTTGTTCTTATAGGTGTTATATAGCTTTACCATATTCGGGCTTTCTTGTCTACAAGGTCCGCACCACGATGCCCAGAAATCGATAAGCACCAAATTTCCTTTAAAATCTGAAAGTTTAACTGCTTTTCCATTGATATCCAACAAGGCAAAATTCGGTGCTGTGATTTCACCGTTCTCAATTTGTGCAAACTGTAAATATCCTGTTTCGAGTTGGCTGTATTGAGCCTCTAATGCGGAGGATGCAGGACATACGCCGTAAGTTTTAGTGAAGGAATCGCTCACCTTTTTAAAACTTTTCAAATTGGATTCATCCCATCCATCAAATCCCGTCATAGGGAAAAGTTCCATGGATAAAATAATGTTGTATGGATTAGAGGCGTTTTTATCGATTTCTTTTTTGGCGAAACTCACCAAAGGTGCTTTGAAATTTATAATATTTTTCGCGTATTCTTGTTCTGTTAACTGACCCTGATTCGCCATGAGTTTCATTTGTTCTGCACGGAAAACAGCTTGTTTAGCCATGTACTGATTCATGGTTTTTGTCCATGGAGCTCCTGATACATTCGGTTTAACTGTAAACTCGGTTAACGACGTGTTAAGTTTTAATTTATCGTTTGGAAGTGGGGTAATTGGTATGGCATTTTCTTTATTGTCTCCGAGTCGTAATTGATAGAATCCAAGACCGGCAATATTTCCTTCCAATTCAATTTCCCCTTGGTCATCTACTTTTCCAGAAAATAAGGAAATCATTCCGTCCTCGCTGGGCGCTTCTACAAAAACCATCATCCCTTCAGCGCCTTTTATCGTTCCGCTAATCCATAAATTAATTGGGTTCCCTTGCTCGTCGCTTGTATTTTTGCAGGCGGCAAGCGTTGCAAGCGTAAGCACTAGTAAGATTAAGCGAGGTATTTTCATTGTTCGAGCGCGTTACGTAAGGCTTGATTGGCAGTTTTTGGATCTACCTTCCCACCGGAGGCTTTCATAAATTGTCCCATAAAGAAACCGATCAATTGCTTTTCCCCGTTTTTGTAACGGGCTACTTCCGCTGGATTCGAATCAAGTACGAGTTTAATGGCAGCTTCAACGGCAGTATTATCCGTGGTTTGAATCAGATCCAGGCTTTCCGCAATGGTCAACGCGGATTCTGTAGAAGTAAGCATAACCGGAAAAATACGTTGTGCGGCAATGGTATTTGATACTTTTCCTTCATTGATCAGATTAATAAGTCCCGCTAAGCGCAGGGCATCAATTGGAAACGCTTCAATTTCTATCCCTTGTTCGTTGAGATATGATTTAACCTCACCCATAATCCAGTTTGCAGCGGCTTTATACTGGGCTGTATGTAAGATCACTTGCTCAAAATATAGCGCGATTGCTTTTGAATCCGTTAGGTTGTAGGCATCGTATTCGCTGAGGTTTAAGGTCTGTGTGTATTTCTCAAACAGCGCACGAGGTAGGGGAGGCATGCTCGCCTGTACCTTATCAATAGCTGCTTGATGAATATGAAGTGGCGGAAGGTCGGGCTCAGGGAAATATCGATAGTCATTCGCTGCTTCCTTGGTTCGGAGTGAAACCGTAATTCCTTTTAACGCATCAAATGCTCGGGTTTCTTGTGAAAGGGTACCGCCGTTCTCCAAGGTCTCGATTTGACGACTAATTTCAAATTCAATGGCACGTTGCACATTTCGAATGGAATTCATGTTTTTCACTTCAACTTTTGTTCCGTATACGGTGGCTTCTTTCAGCATAACTGAAATGTTGGCGTCGCAGCGCATTGAGCCTTCTTCCATATTCCCATCACAAATGTCTAAATACCGAACTAACTTTCGTACTTCCGTGACGTAATTGTAGGCTTCTTGTGAACTTTCAATATCTGGTTCGGTAACGATTTCAAGCAATGGAACACCTGCACGATTTAAATCGACTAAGGTGTCATACACATCGATATCATGAATGCTTTTTCC
>JBEIDV010000069.1:0-9064 GCA_040383285.1 Crocinitomicaceae bacterium
CCTGGATTAAAGAAACCGATTGGTCCATCTACGCCAATAAAGCGGTGCGCATCCATTGCGCTACCGACGCGATCATTCCAACGTGGGCATACATGCTGGTCACGGCCGCCTTAGCGGAACATACCACAGATGTGGTGTCGGGGAGTGAAGTGGCCATGGAACATTATTTAATTCGCAAGGCACTACAGACTTTGGAAGTATCTGATTTTGTGGATCAACGCGTAATCGTAAAAGGCTGCGCCAACTTACTCGATCAAGAACACGCCTTGACGCAACTAGTACTGGCCTTAAAACCTTACGTTAAATCGATGATGTTTGGTGAGCCGTGTTCTACGGTTCCGATTTTTAAGCGTTAAGCTTCTTCTTCAACCGTAGCAGGAACCAAAATTCTACCACAATGCTCGCATACCAAAATTTTCTTTTTAGTAACGATGTCTAATTGACGCTGAGGTGGGATTTTGTTAAAACATCCACCGCACGAACCGCGCATTACTTGAACAACGGCAAGACCGTTCTTTGCGTTGTTTCGTAAACGGGAGTAGGCAAAAATCAATCGCTCTTCGATGTTCTTTTTAGCCGCCTCAGATGCTTTCATTAATTTGTCTTCATCCTTCTGCGTTTCGCTAACGATATCGTCCAGTTCTTTTTGCTTGATCGATAAATCTGATTTACGCATTTCTAAACGTGCTTGCGCTTCATCAAGAATTTCTTTCTTCCCTTCGATTTTTAGCTTCGCTTCTTTGCTTCGCTTCTCATGCAATTTAATTTCTAACTCTTGGTATTCAATCTCCTTGCTTAAGGATTCGAATTCACGGTTATTTCGAACGTTGTTTTGACGTTCTTTATATTTTGTGATAGCGGTTTCAGATTCTTTGGAAGCATTTTTACGCTCTGCAATCTCATTATCCAATTCCTTGATTTCATCTTGAATTTTTCCAACACGCGTTTCTAAGCCGCCAATTTCATCTTCCAAATCACGAACTTCAAGGGGTAATTCCCCACGGATGGTTCGAATTCGGTCAATTTCAGAGTCAATTTTTTGAAGCTCAAAAAGAGAATCAAGCTTCTCGGCAATGCTAACTTCTTTTTTACTTGCAGTGGCCATATTCAAAGGAAATTTATCGGATTTGTATTATTTACAGTTAATTGGACGGCAAAGGTAGGAAATTTTTCCCTAATTATTTCAACTAATAATGCAGAAGTATATTGCTCACTTTCATAATGCCCAATATCTGCAATTACAATTTTGTTTTCTGCACCAAAAAACTCGTGGTATTTGAAGTCTCCACTGATGAAAATGTCAGCATTTTGCTGGATTGCCTGAGGTAATAGGAAACTTCCCGCGCCCCCGCAAAGCGCTACAGTACGTATGGGTTTCTGCTGCAGTGCCGTATACCGAATCACCCCACAATTAAATGCTTGCTTCAGGTGGCTTAGAAACTCCAGTTCGTCCATGGGGACTGGCAGTTGTCCAATCATTCCGCTGCCAATTTGCGTATTACTGTTTTCCAAAGCAATTAAATCATACGCCACTTCTTCATACGGATGCGCTGCCTTCATGGCTGCTAGCACCGCGCCTATGTTGTTTTTCTCCAGAATATATTCCATTTTCGCCTCTTGTAGCCTCGTTGGAACGTGTGCTTCACCGATCGTAGGGTTTGCCTTTTCATTGGGTGTGAATGTTCCGGTACCCAGGGTAGTATAGCCACAGTTATAGTAATTCCCAATATTCCCAGCGCCAGCGGCACATACCGCCTCATGGACGCGTTCTTCGGAGTCTACAGGGGTATAAACAACCAATTTAAACAGGGTGTGCTGCTTCGGTTGAAGAACACGGCACTGCGTTAGGCCAATGGTTTCCGCAATTTTCGCGTTCACCCCATCGATGTGATTGTCTAGGTTGGTGTGCATGGCATAAATCGCGATGTCATGTTTTATGCATTGGCGTAAGATGCGCTCGATTTCCGTTGAAACACCAATCCGTTTAATGCCCTTGAACAGGATCGGATGATGCACCAAAATTACATTACTTCCGGTATCGATGGCCTCCTTCACAATGGCCTCTGTACAGTCAAGCGCCACAAGCACGCGGTTAATGTCCATGCTTGGATCACCAAGTTGCAAGCCTGAATTATCATAATCTTCCTGAAGGTTCAGTGGAAATCGTTCTTCCAAATAAGCCGTAAGCTGAAATAGTTTCATTAAAATGTTTTTGAGATACCAAAGGTAAATCCCATGGCGTTTGCCTTGTGGATGTAGGCATTGTATTTACTGTAGGTGTTGGAAAGTTGTTGTCGATATACGGCTTTTAGGATCATTCCCCATCCTTTTTCGCCCGTATATTGTATTCCTCCCTGAAAATAAACCTGAAATACCGCCGAAGTAAAATCATTGTTCTTGATTTTAAGGGTTTCCTTTTCGTTAGCACCCAAGGCAGTCGACCAGTTTATTTGTTGGATGCTTCGGTTGAAAATCATTGGAGCAATTCCCGCCCCGAGAAATACCCGAAATGAACTTCCGTATTGAAGATTAAGTGCCAGGGGCAAGCCAAGGTAGCGGTATTGATTGGTATAACTTAAACTGCTGTCGCTGTTGGGGTCATTGAATGCATATTGCTCTCCCTGCTGCAGCCATAACAATCCCGATTCAAATCGGATCCATTTCCCCAAGCCGGTTTGCATCCCGAGGCCATAGCTCCATAAGGTTAATGGGGTTTCATTGGCTCGTTCACCCAAGGGAGTATTTAGAAATGAGGCATTGGGCACCAAGGTGCGAAACGACTGATTTCGTGTGATTTCCATAGATACTTGGGTGGGCATTTTCTGTTGTACCCATGCATTTTTCTTTTTGGCTTGCTGATTTATTTCAAGTTGCCCGAAGCTTGACTGAAATGCAAGGCTTAGGATAAGGCAGCACACTAATAGATATCTAATCATGGAGTAAATTTACGAAAGAATGCTTAACCTATATCAACAGCTTTTTCCTATTTCAGCCCTACCTTTGTCTTCTAAAAAATATATAAGAATTATGACAACTTGGAAAATTGACAACATGCACAGTGAAGTAGGCTTCAAAGTGCGCCACATGATGATTTCAAACGTATCGGGAAATTTTGCTTCGTTTGATGCTACTTTAAATTCAGCAGATGATAACTTAGCAGATGCATCCTTTGACTTTTCTGCTGCAATCGATAGCATTCAAACCGGCGTTGCGGATAGAGACGGTCACTTAAAGTCAGGAGATTTCTTTGACGCAGCAGCTTATCCAACCTTATCGTTTAAATCGACCGAGGTAATTCAACACGGTGGCGAGTGGCAAATTAAAGGAGATATGACCATTAAAGGGGTATCTCATCCGGTTACTTTAGCGGCAGAATTTGCAGGAATCGCTGTGGATCCTTACGGACAAACAAAGGCAGGGTTAACCATTACAGGGAAAATCAAGCGTTCGGATTTTGGATTAACATGGTCTGCAGTAACTGAAGCTGGGAATGTTGTCCTTGGGGATGAAATCACCTTAATCAGTGAAGCGCAATTTGTAAAACAAGCGTAAGCTTAGGATAATAAACGTGTTAAGGGCCTTCGGGCCCTTTTTTTATGCCAACTCGGCCAATTCAATCCACCGATTGGTCTTAGTATCCAGGTGTTCAACCACCACTCCGATGCGTTGTCCTAAGGTCATGAGTTCGTCATTCGATAAATCACCTTTCGATAAGGCAGCGCTTAGTTCTTCTTTTTCGGATTCAAGTAACGCAATGTCTTTTTCCAGTTGATTGAATTCAATTTGTTCCTTATAACTCATTCGTTTCTTCTCGGAACTTTGTTTATTTTCTTTAGGTTTTTCTTCTTGAACTTCAGGTGCTTTAGGTTTGCGTTGTTCCACCCGATAGGCCGAATAATTCCCCGTAATATCCACAATCTTACCCTCGCCTTCAAACACGAATAAATGATCCGTAATCTTATCCATGAAGTAGCGATCATGCGAAATCACAACTAAACTTCCTTCAAATAAGGATAAATAACTTTCAAGTGCCGCCATGGAGAAAATATCCAAGTCATTGGTTGGTTCATCCAGCACCAAGAAATTGGGGTTTGCCATCAATACGCGCAGTAATTTCAATCGACGTTTTTCTCCACCGCTCAACTTTGATACAAATTGATAATGCATGTCTCTTGGGAAGAGAAAGCGCTCAAGTAAGTGTGCTGCCGATAATTGCCTGCCTTTTTCTAAGGGGATGAATTCCGCGACCTCTTTTACAATGTCTATCACTTTGGCATCCGCCTTGAATTCAATAATATCTTGTGTGTAGTGACCAAAAAACAGGGTGTCACCCACCACGATTTTTCCGCCATCTGGCGCTAATTCACCAAGAAGTAACTTGATAAAAGTGGTTTTTCCCGTCCCGTTATTCCCAACGATTCCCAGCCGTTCTCTTCGCTGAAAATTATAAGAGAATCCATCCAAAATTTTCTTAGCTCCATAGGATTTCTTTACATTGTGGAATTCTACAATTTTTGTCCCCAAGCGCTCCATTTTGATGCCGAGCTGTAATTCTTCTGAACCTACTTTTCTCGAGGCGGCGTTCTTTACATCTAAAAAGGCGTCTATACGCGCTTTTTGCTTCGTGCCACGTGCTTTTGGTTGCCTTCTAATCCATTCTAATTCCGTTCGGAAGGTGTTTTTAGCCTTCTCAATGCTGGAAGCGAGTTGTTCCTGACGTTCTGCTTTTTTGTATAGGTAATAGGAGAAATTCCCATTGTATTTGTAAAGTGTCTTATCTTCAAGTTCAAGAATCACATCACACACGGCTTCGAGAAAATAACGGTCGTGAGTAACCATAAACACGGTGGCTTTACTTGCCGATAAATAGGATTCAAGCCATTCGATCATGTCTAAGTCCAAGTGGTTGGTTGGCTCATCCAGCACCAAGAAGTCGGCTCCGGCGAGCAAGACTTTTGCTAAGGAAATACGTTTTTTTTGTCCACCGGATAAGGTGTTAATCAGGGCATCAGCATCTAATTTTAATATCCCCAGAATTCGTGAAATTTCCGCTTCTGTTCCCCAACCGTCAATGGCCGTTATTTCATTGCTGAGTCGTTCAACTTCATCATTGTCTTCTGCTTCTAAGGCCTTATTGTAGGCAGAAAGTAGGCCATGACTCTCGTTGTAATTATCTGAAACGATATCCCAAACCGTAGAATCCGGGGTATATGCATCTGTTTGATCCATCCACGCGATGCGTATTTCTTTACGAAAAACTACCGTGCCAGAATCCGCGGATTCTTTGCCATATAAGCAACGCAATAGGGTGGTTTTACCTGCTCCGTTTTTAGCAACAAGCGCTACCTTCTGCCCTTGATCGATTCCAAAGGTGAGTTGTTCAAATAGGATACGTTCTCCAAACGATTTGGAGAGGTTTTCAACGGAGAGTACATTCATGGTGTTTATGCTTAACGCAAGCGATCGATCGAGTCAAGTAACATTTTGTCTCTTAATACGCCTTTGTACCCAAAATAGGTAAAGGGCAAGGTACAGCTTAATAGGTAAAATCCAATGCGAACTGAATTGTTATATTCTGATGGCGCATCAAAAAATAAGTAGGTGCTCCAAATCACGAAAAGAAAAACAAGCAAGGCATTAATCATTAACGTAAGTCTTGCTAGGCTGAGTTGTCTATTTAATTTCTTGTAAGACATCAGGGTTATAAAAAGTAAAAAGATCATTCCTAAGGCTAATAAAAACAAGGGAATCATTTGACTTGATACAAACTTCTCTTCTTGATTAGAAATGTAATAGGATGAACGACCAAACACATCAATCGTGCTAACTTCTTGTCCACCCTTTGTTTCGAACTTCAGAAAGTTTAGTCCTGTAAATAAGGACCCAAACAGCAGCATGGAAATCAAGAAATGAAGGGTTTGAATTCGTTGTAACATACGGTTGTTTTTTACAAAGATAAGCGCTTATTTAATAAATAGGCATCAAGAATAACCAAAGCCGCCATGGCTTGTACGATCGGTACGGCCCGAGGAACCACACATACATCATGTCTACCCCGTGGAGCTAAGGAAATGTGTTCACCGGCAGCGTTTATGGTTTCTTGAGCTTGCATAATGGTTGCAACGGGTTTAAATGCAAGGCGATACGTAATGGGCATTCCATTTGAAATTCCTCCTTGAATTCCTCCGGAATGATTGGTTGTGGTATTAAAATCTTCAGTAAAAGAGTCATTATGCTTACTTCCGTTCATTTCAATGGCATCAAATCCACTTCCGAATTCCACTCCTTTTACTGCATTAATAGAAAGCATGGCTTTACCTAATTCTGCGTGTAATTTATCAAACACGGGTTCTCCTAAACCAGCGGGAACACCATGAATAACACCTCGAATCGCTCCGCCCAAGGTATCTCCTTCACGTTTCGTTTCTTCTATTAAGGCAATCATTTGGTCGGATGAGGGTTGATCCGGACATCGAACTAATGATTGGTCAATGTGCGATGTACTAAAAAAGTCCGTTGAATTAAACCGACAGCTTCCTATTTGGTCTACATAGGTTGAAAACTGTATGCCAACATGCGCCAATAGTTGTTCCGCAATTGCTCCAGCTACCACGCGACATACCGTTTCTCTAGCACTCGATCTTCCCCCTCCGCGCGGATCCCGGTGTCCGTATTTTTGGTCATAGGTAAAATCAGCGTGAGATGGCCGATATGCAGTATTAAGCTGTTCGTAATCTTCGGGCCGTTGGTCATGATTTCGAAGGATAAACCCGATGGGTGTACCGGTAGTTTTCCCGAGGTAAATACCCGACAAAAATTCAACTTCATCGCTTTCATTTCGAGGGCTAACGAGGGCTGATTGACCTGGCCTGCGGCGATTTAATACGGCCTGAATTTGTTCAAAATCTAAGGCGAAGTTCGGTGGGCATCCCTGAATAATTCCACCCAAGGCAGCACCGTGTGATTCACCAAACGTAGTTAATTGAAAAAGCGTTCCAAAGGTTGACCCTGACATGGTTCAAAGTTACGGCTTTTCAATGGGTTTCAAAAAATTGATGTTTCGTTTTAATCCCTCAAACCCGGTACGTTTGACAGCGCTGTTTTTAAAGAGGATTTCAAAATGATCGGAGGTCAAGGCGTGCCAATCGTTCGTCTTGAGATTTAATAGCTCAAAGTCAGGATTGAACCGTTTTTCTTGGTGTGCTTTTGAAAAGCGATTCCATGGACAAACGTCTTGACAAACGTCACACCCGAACATCCAGTTATCCATCGATTGATTGAATTGTTCAGGAATAAGTTGATCTTTTAATTCGATGGTCAAATAGGAAATACATCGGGACGCATCGATTTGATAGGGGGTAGCTAAGGCGTTGGTCGGACACGCATCTAAGCATTTCGTACACGTACCGCAATAGTCGCGCATGGGAGGGTCTTGGGTGAAGGATAAATCTGAAATAATCTCCGCGATAAAAAAGAAACTTCCTTCTTTTGGATGAATCAAATTGGTGTTTTTTCCAAGCCAGCCCAAGCCAGCTTTCTTCGCCCACGCCTTGTCCATCACGGGTGCCGAATCCACAAAGACTCTACCTTGGATGTCTCCGATTTCTTCTTTCATCGTTTCAACAAGCGATTTTAATTTGTCTTTTATTACCAGATGATAATCTTCCCCATAGGCATATTTTGAGATTTTTGGGGCGTTTTCTGTTTGTGATTCGGAGGGGTAATAATTCAGCAGCAAAGAGATTACGCTATTCGATCCTTCCACTAAGCGGGTGGGGTCTAAGCGCTTATCGAAATGATTTTCCATGTAGGACATTTTTCCATGCAGCCCTTCCTTTAGCCAGCGTTCTAATTTAGGTGCTTCTTCGGCTAAGAAACCCGCCTTCGAAAAACCACAATAAAAAAAACCGAGCTCGTTTGCTTTTTGCTTAATGAACGATTTGTATCGATCGGCATTCATGCTTAGAATAATCCACCTTGAAAGTACCCCATATCTCGTCCGAGGTGTTTGTATGTTTTCTCCGTAACTTTTCTGCCGCGTGGGGTGCGCATTAGGAAGCCTTCTTGGATGAGAAAGGGCTCATACACTTCTTCCAAGGTCCCTGCGTTTTCACCAATTGCCGTTGCTATCGTGGATAAACCAACTGGTCCTCCGCTGAATTTATCCATGATGACTTTAAGTATACGAATGTCCATTTCATCCAGGCCGTTTTCGTCTACATTCAATGCTTTTAATGCGATTTCTGTAATGGCGTCGTCGATTGTTCCCGTACCTTTAATTTGCGCGAAATCACGAACCCGTCGCAACAAGGCATTTGCGATCCGCGGGGTTCCGCGGCTTCTACTAGCAATCATATACGCGGCCGTTTCATCGATCGGGATATTCAATAAGCTCGAGGAACGTTCTACAATGTGTGTAAGTGTTTGTGCGTCATAATACTCAAGCCGTGAATTGATGCCAAAGCGTGCACGTAAGGGTGAGGTAAGTAATCCTGAGCGTGTGGTTGCCCCGATTAATGTAAAGGGGTTTAAGGTGATTTGAATGGTTCGTGCATTAGGCCCGGAATCTAATAAGATATCGATCACATAATCCTCCATTGCCGAGTACAGGTATTCCTCCACCACCGGACTTAAGCGATGTATTTCATCAATGAACAGTACATCCCCTTCGCTGAGGTTGGTTAGTAATCCAGCTAAATCGCCAGGTTTATCTAGAACGGGCCCGCTTGTCACTTTAAAGCCGACTCCCATTTCATTGGCAATGATGTTGGCAAGGGTGGTTTTCCCTAAGCCCGGAGGGCCGTGCAATAAGACGTGATCCAGGGGTTCGTTTCTCAGTTTAGCGGCTTTAACAAATACATGGAGATTCTCAACCACGGCGGGTTGGCCCGCAAAATCAGCAAGGGTTTTAGGGCGTAAGACCTTATCGTAATCTTGCTCTTGGTTTTCTGCTTGCTCTCTATAATCAAATGAATCTTCCAATGGATTTGCTTTATCTACAAAATTACCATTCCATTTGAATTGTAGCGCTACCTCTATGCACGAAAATCACGCAGAAAATCAC